>JAEZJH010000554.1 GCA_023436385.1 Pseudomonadota bacterium | reverse complement strand
TCCAGCAGATCCTCTCCAACCTGATCGGCAACGCGGGGAAGTTCACGCCGGAGGGCGGGGCGATCGCCCACGAGGCGACTTCGGCCGAGGGAGGCGTCTCGATTTCCGTCTCCGACACCGGCCCGGGGATCGCGCGCGATGACCTGCCGCATCTCTTCGATCGCCACTGGCAGGCCAAGCGCGGCGACCGGCGGGGGCTGGGCCTCGGGCTGACCATCGTCAAGGGGCTGGTGGAGGCGCACGAGGGGACGATCGAGGTGGAGAGCACGCCGGGCCGGGGGAGCACCTTCCGGTTTACCATCCCCGCCGCGACGCATTGAGCCGCGGGCGGGCGGGGGAGCGAGCGCCGGAAACTCCGCGCCGCCGGGCGGAGTGGTAGAGTCGCCGGCGATGATCACGCCGAAAGCGATCGCGTCGCCGGAGGGGGGCGCCGCGGCGTTCACCGTTCCGCTCGTTCTCGACGTCCTGCTCCGGGCCGGCGCCGTCGACGAGGCCACCCGGCGCGACGTGCTGGCCCGGGAGCATGCCCACCGCGGCCGGGTCCTCAAGGAGGCCGGCGGCGGCCGAGTGGGGGGACCGCGCTACGTGGTCTCGCCGATCGAGCTGATCGCCTCGCTCCGGCTCCCGGATCGGAGCCGGCCGGCGGAGACGCTCGACGAGGACCGGATCACCGACCTGGTCGGCGCCGCGCTGGGCGTGCCCACCCGGAAGATCGATCCGCTCAAGCTCGACATGGTGCTGATCACCCGCACGGTGAGCCGCGCCTACGCCCGGACCCACGCCTGCCTGCCCCTGGCGATGGAGGACGGCGCGCTGGTCCTCGGGGTGGCGAACCCGTGGGACCGGGAGCTGTTCGAGGGGCTCCGGCACCTGGTGCAGGCGGAGATCCGGCCGGTGCTCTGCGCCAAGGGGGACATCCTCCGGGCGATCACCGACGTCTACGGTTTCAAGACCTCGGTCTCAGCGGCGCTGGGCGAGCAGGGCAACGGCGCCCGGCCGGCGGTGGACGTCGGGAACCTCGAGCAGCTGGTGAAGCTCTCCGATCACGCGGAGCTCGAGGCCAACGACCGGCCGGTCGTCAACGCGGTGGAGTACCTCCTCCACTACGCCTTCGACCAGCGGGCGAGCGACATCCACCTCGAGCCGAAGCGCGAGCGCTCCGTGGTGCGGATGCGCATCGACGGCGTCCTCCACGACATCTACAGCGTCCCCAAGGGCGTCCACGCGCCGTTGGCGGCACGGATCAAGCTGCTTTCGCGGATGGACATCGCCGAGAAGCGGCGGCCCCAGGACGGCCGGATCAAGACGATCCGCGGCGGGCGGGAGGTGGAGCTCCGCGTCTCCACCGTGCCGGTGGCCTTCGGCGAGAAGCTGGTGCTCCGGATCTTCGACCCGCAGGTCCTGCTCCAGGACCTGGGCGACCTCGGCTTCTACCCGGAGGAGCAGGCGACGTTCGAGGGCTGGATCGGCAAGCCCCACGGGCTGATCCTGGTCACCGGTCCCACCGGCAGTGGCAAGACCACCACGTTGTATTCGGCGCTCAAGGCGCTGGTGGCGCCGGACGTCAACGTGGTCACGGTCGAGGACCCGGTGGAGATGGTCCACGAGCCGTTCAACCAGATCCAGGTGCAGCCGGCGATCGACCTCACCTTTGCCCAGGCGCTCCGGCACGTGCTCCGGCAGGACCCGGACGTGATCATGGTCGGGGAGATCCGGGACGGCGAGACGGCGCAGAACGCGGTGCAGGCGGCGCTCACCGGGCACCTGGTGCTCTCGACGCTCCACACCAACGACGCCGCCGGCGCGGTCACCCGGCTCCGGGACCTGGGCGTGCCGCCGTTCCTGGTCGCCAACACGGTGCTGGGGGTGATGGCGCAGCGGCTGGTCCGGACGGTGTGTGCGAAGTGCGCCCGGGAGGAGACGCTCTCCGCCGACCAGTTGGCGCTGTTGGGCGTGGCGCATCCCGAGGATCACGCCGGCAAGCTCCCGGTGCGCCGGGGCGCGGGCTGCAACGCCTGCCGGGGCACCGGCTACTTCGGGCGGACCGGGATCTTCGAGCTGCTCCCGGTCACCGCGCGGATCTCCCAGGCGATCGCCGGGGGCTCCGACGCCAACGTGATCGCCGAGCTGGCCCGGGCCGACGGGATGCGGACGCTCCGGGAGCACGCCCTGAAGAAGCTGGGCGACGGGGTGACCACCTTCGAGGAGATCGCCCGGGCGACGATGGGGGACGCGTGAACGCGACCGCGGAGATCGGGGCGCTGTGGGAGGCGGGCTGGCCGGTGGTCCACCTCGAGACCGTCGAGGAGGAGCGGGCGCTGCGGGTGGCGCGGGAGATCGCGGAGGCTCGGGGCGCGGCGGTCGCCGCCTGGACTGCCACCGGCGGGATGTCGGGGCGGCCGGCGCTCGCCGATCCCGAGGCGATGCTGGCGGCGCTGCCCGGGCTCGACGGGCCGACGCTGGTGGTGCTCCACGACTTCCACCGCTGGCTCGATGATCCGCGGGTGGTGCGGCGGCTCCGGGACGTGGCGCGGCCGGCGGCGCTGGCCGGGCACCTCTTGCTGGTGGTGGCGCCGGCGTTCGAGCCGCCCGCCGAGCTGTCGGCGGAGCTGGTCCGGGTGACCCTGCCGCTCCCCGGCACCGCGGAGCTCGAGGCCGTTCTGATGGAGGTGGAGAGCGCCCGGGGCTCCGGCGCGCGGCCGGAGCGGCGGGAGGCTCTGGCCGCGGCGGCCCGTGGGCTCACCGAGGAGGAGGCGCGCCGCGCCTTCTACCGGGCGCTGGCCGAGGAGGAGCGGGGCCTCGACGGGATCGCCGGCGTCGCCGCCACCAAGCGCCGGCGGCTGCGCGACGCGGCGATCGAGGTGATCGAGGAGACGCCGGGGCTCGGCAGCGTCGGCGGCCTCGAGGGGCTGAAGGGCTGGCTCGCCGAGCGCCGTGGCGCCTTCGGTGCATCGGCCCGGGCCTTTGGGCTGCCGCCGCCGAAGGGTCTTCTGCTTCTCGGTGTCCAGGGCTGCGGCAAGAGCCTGGCCTGCAAGGCGATCGCCTCGTCGCTGGGGTTGCCGCTCCTGCGCCTGGATCTGGCCGCGCTGTTCGGCGGGGCCACGGAGGCGCCGGCGGCGCTGAAGCGGGCGATTCGGGCCGTGGAGGCGATCGCCCCCTGCGCCCTCTGGATCGACGAGTTGGAGAAGGGCCTCGCCGGCGCCGACGCGGCGCGGGAGGGCGCCAGCCCCGAGGGAGCCCGGCTCCTCGGCTCGTTCGCGGTCTGGCTCCAGGAGAAGGTGGCGCCGGTGCTGGTGCTGGCCACCGCCAACGAGGTGGCCGCGCTCCCGCCGGAGCTGTTGCGCCGGGGTCGCTTCGACGAGGTCTTCTTCGTCGATCTCCCCGACGAGCGGGCCCGGGCGGAGATCCTGGGAATCCATCTGGCCGTTCGCGGTCGGGACCCGGCGCGGTTCGCCCTGGGCCCGCTGGCCCGCGCGACCGATCACTTCTCCGGCGCCGAAATGGAGGCGGTGGTGGTGGCCGCGCTCTACCGCGCCTTCGCCGCCGGCCGCGACCTCGCCGACGACGACCTCCGCCGCGCCGCCGCCGACGCGGTGCCGCTCTACCGGACCTACGAGGAGCGGGTGAAGGCGCTAAGGGCCTGGGCCAAGGATCGCGCCCGGCCGGCGGGACGGCGGGCCGAGGTGCTGGATCTCCTGGGCGGGCGGTAGCAAAGCGTACCGAGCCGGCGTGACGCTACCGCGGCTCGGGTGCGGCCGCCTCGGGGACCGGGCGGACGATCGCGGTGACGTCCCGGAACTCGAAGGGCGTGTGCCACGAGGAGAAGAGGGCGCGCTCGGGGAGCGGGGGCAGGGGCGCGCCGGTGACGTGGGAGACGATCCGGCGCATCACGTTGAGCGGGCCGGTGCCCGGGCCCAGTTCGCGGCGGAGCTGGTCGGGGACGAGGACGGCGGAGAGGATCGACATCCGCTCCCGGAGCTGGGCGTCGGTGGGGTGGGTCCAGTCGAGGTCGTTGCCGGCGCCGTGGTCGCCGAAGATGAAGATCATCGGGGGCCGGCGGGCCTGGGCGACCAGGCGCTCCACCGCCTTGGGGACTTCGCGCTCGAGCCAGCGGGTCTGGTCGTGGTAGCCCGCGGAGTAGATCTCCGTGGGGCTGTCGGCGGGCGGGTCGGCGAGGGTGCCGGCCTTCGAGGGCCGCGGCGAACCGTCGGGGCGGAGCACGAACGGCGGGTGCGGCAGCACCAGGTGCGCGAAGACGAAGGCGGGGCGGTCGCCTTCGGGCGGCTCGGTCCAGCGGACCAGCTGCGTCTTCACACATTCGCGCCGGTGCCCGTGGGTGAGGGCGTGGGGTTCGAGGCCGGCCCAGGCGAACAGCGTGGGCACCGCGGTCTGGGAGACCAGGTAGTAGTCGTACTCGTCGAGGATGCAGCCGGCAAAGCGGCGCACGTCGGCGGAGGGGAGCCGGGAGCCGGCGAACTCGCCGGGGACGGAGACGATCTCGTAGCCGGCGGTCCGGAGGAGCCGGAGCAGGGTGCCGTCGTCGAAGAGGCGCCGGAGGGGCCGGCGGTTCTTGGTGAGCGGGCCGGTGATCCGGGTGTCGAGGGTGTCGAGGGAGAAGAAGGCGCCCAGGGAGAGCGCCGTCTGGGCGTGGGGGGAGACGGCGTCGGTGCCGACCAGGAAGCCGCGTTCGCCCAGGGCGTCGGCGAGGCCCGGGCGGAAGCCCTGGCTCGCCAGGACGGTGTCGGCCCGGCCGAAGCCGTCGAGGATCAGCACGTGGAGGTCGGGGCGCTCGTCGGGCCCGGGCGGCGCCGCGACGGCGGGAATCTCCGGCTGCACGATCACCGGCGCCTCGTGGACGTGCCGCTCGTCGGAGAGACACTGCCAGGCCCCGAGGCCGGCCCAGAGCAGGACGAAGAGGTTGGCGAGGGCGGTGGGCCAGCCGAGGCGGTAGCGGCGGAGGAAGAGGCCGGCGGCGAGATACAGTGCCACGGCGCTCCAGGCCAACGGCCACGTCGCGGCGGGCAACCCCGGAGCCAGATACAGCGACACCAGCAGGACCGAGGCGGCGAGGGCGCCCCAGCGGGCCTCGCGGTAGAGGAGGCCGAAAACCGCGGCGAGCACGGCGCCGCTCCCGGCGAAGATCGCCAGGACCGGCCAGGAGTCGAGGGGGCCGAGGATGTCCTTGGTCTGCCGGAACCCGTGGAGCGCCGGGGCGACGCCGGCGAGGAGCGGGTGGAGCCAGAAGGCCCGGGCGAGGAGGCCCTCGCGAGCGGCCACGCCGGCTGGCGGTGCCTCGGTCGCCGTGACCGCCGGAGCCGGAGCGCCGCCCGCCGGCTCTGGCGGACTCGCTGCGCCGGTCCGAGGTCCCAGTCCCGAAGCGCCGCCACTCACGTCGCCCTCATCCGATACAGGACCCGGCCGGACGACTGGAGCGGCACCCGCTCCTCGATCCGATACACCGTCGCGAAGGCGTGTTCGAAGCCCTCCGGCGTGTAGTCGGGAAACACCTCCTCCCGGCCGGCGAGCATCCGACGCACCTGCGGATCGTCCCGGGGGACGAACTCGACGATCGCCTCCGGCGCGAGACGCCGGAACACCGCGGCCACCTCGGGCAACGGCACGTTGCCGGTGAGGGCCAGGTGGTGGACCACCGCCAGGGCGAGCACCACGTCGCTCTGCGCCCGCTCGAGGAAGGGCTCGCGCTCGGCGGAGGCCCAGCCCAGGGCCGGGCTCGGGTTGGTGAGGTCCTGGACCACCGGGAGCACCGCCGGCTCGTTCGCGGCCCGGAGGTCCCGGAAGGCGTGCTCCACCGTCACCGGATCGATGTCGGCGGCGAGCACGGTGGCGCCGGCCCGGGCGAGGAGCCGGGAGAAGCGCCCGCGGTTCGCGCCCACGTCGACCGCGGAGGCGGGGCGGAGGGCCGCGGCCATCTCCGCCACCACCGCCTCCTTGTGGGCCATCGCCTCGTCGACGTAGCTGGTGCGGTCGTAGTAGTCGGCCCACTCGCCGGCGCCGGGCTCGAAGCGGAGGCTCCGGAGCGCGCCCTCGAGGGATTCGACCAGGCCGAGCA
>JAEZJH010000506.1 GCA_023436385.1 Pseudomonadota bacterium | reverse complement strand
GCACCGTCATCACGACGCCGAAGGAGTCGAAGCGCGTGATCCGGGTGGAGGAGGCGATCTCCGTCTCCGACCTCTCGCAGCGGATGGGCGCGAAGGCCACCGAGCTGATCCGGAAGCTGATGAAGCTGGGCGTCACCGCGAGCATCAACCAGATGATCGACGTGACCACCGCCCAGCTCCTCGCCACCGACTACGGCTACACCGTGGAGAAGGCCGGCTTCGAGGAGTCGGAGTTCATCCAGGAGGTCGAGGATCGCGCCGAGGACCTGAAGCCGCGGCCGCCGGTGGTCACCATCATGGGCCACGTCGACCACGGCAAGACCTCGCTCCTCGACGCGATCCGCAAGGCCCACGTGGCCGAGGGCGAGGCCGGCGGGATCACCCAGCACATCGGCGCCTACTCGGTGAACACCGCCAAGGGCCCGATCACCTTCCTCGACACGCCGGGCCACGAGGCCTTCACGGCGATGCGCGCCCGCGGCGCGCAGGTCACCGACGTGGCGGTCCTGGTGGTGGCGGTCGACGACGGCGTGATGCCGCAGACGGTCGAGTCGATCAACCACGCCAAGGCCGCCGAGGTCCCGGTGCTGGTGGCGATCAACAAGATCGACAAGCCGGGCACCAACCCCGACCGCGTCAAGCAGATGCTCTCCGAGCACGGCCTCGTTCCCGAGGACTGGGGCGGAGAGACGATCATGGTCCCGGTCTCCGCGAAGACGAAGCAGAACCTCGACCAGCTCCTCGAGTACATCGCCCTGCAGTCCGAGGTGCTCGAGCTCCGGGCCAATCCGACCCGGTCCGCCGCCGGTGCGGTGATCGAGGCGAAGCTGGAGAAGGGTCGCGGTCCGGTGGCCACCGTGCTGGTCCAGGAGGGCGTCCTCCGGGTCGGCGACGCGGTGGTCAGCGGCACGCACTTCGGCCGCATCCGGGCGATGACCGACGACAAGGGCAAGCCGGTGAAGGAGGTCAAGCCCGGCTACTGCGCCGAGATCGTCGGCCTCTCCGGCGCCCCCTCCGCCGGCGACGAGTTCAACGTCGTCAAGGACGTGAAGGCGGCCGAGGAGGTCGCCAAGAACCGCGAGCTCCGCGAGCGCCAGAAGGAGGCGGCGAAGACCGCCAAGGTCTCGATCGAGGAGCTGTTCGCCAAGGTCAAGCGGCCGGCGGCGAAGGAGCTGCGGGTCGTCCTCAAGGCCGACGTGCAGGGCTCGGTGGAGGCCGTGGCCAACGCCATCGAGCGCCTCTCCACCCCCAAGGTGAAGGTCAACATCCTTCACAAGGCGGTGGGCTCGATCACCGAGAGCGACGTCAACCTCGCCAAGGCCTCGAACGCCCTGATCCTCGGCTTCAACACCAAGTCGGAGAGCAAGGTCAGCGAGGCGGCGTCCCGCTTCGGCGTCCAGATCATCAACTTCAGCATCATCTACGAGGCGGTGGACGCGGTCCGGGCCTCGATGGAAGGCCTGCTCGACGTCATCCTCCGGGAGCGCGCCCTCGGCCGCGCCGAGGTCCGCAACCTGTTCAGCGTCCCGCGCGTCGGCGTCATCGCCGGCTCCGCGGTGCTCGACGGGAAGATCGTCCGCGGCGCCCAGGTGCGGGTCATCCGGGAGCGGAAGGCGATCCACACCGGCAAGGTCACCTCGCTCAAGCGCTTCAAGGACGACGCGAAGGAGGTCGCCCAGGGCTTCGAGTGCGGTATCGGCATCGAGAACTTCAACGACCTCAAGGTCGGCGACCTTCTCGAGGCCTTCGAGGTCGAGCAGATCCGGCAGAGCCTCTAGCCGTCGCTCCGGGCGACCCCATGGGTCGCCCGGACCCCGATCCTCGCGTTCCCCCGGCACCGGCCCGGGGGAGCGCGACTCCCTGCCGGCCGCCGGGAGTGATCCATGGTGATCGGCGTCCTCCGGTTCGTCCTGCAGATCCCCGGCGCGGGTTCGCTGAAGGGCAAGCGGCACGTCCTCCGGAAGGTGCTCGACCGGGTACGCGCCCGGTTCAACGTGTCGGTGGCGGAGGTCGCGGACAACGACCTCTGGCAGAAGGCGACGATTGGCGTGGCCGCGGTGGGGAACGACCGGGCCTTCGTCAACGAGGTCCTCGACAAGGTCCTGCGCTCGGTCGAAGAGAGCGGCGCGGAGGCCCACGTCGCCTCCCACGAGCTCGAGCTGCTCAACATCGCGGACATGTATGGCGTCGCCGGCTCGCTCAAGCCGGAGCGGACGCTGGCGGAGGCCGAGGCGGAAGGCCGGCTGGCCATGGAGGAGGAGCTCGAGAATCCCGGGGATTTCCCCTGGGGAGACGAGCCGACCCTCGAGGAACTGGAGGCGGCGGCGGAGCGCCTCCCGGAGCCGCCGCGCCCCTCGGCGCGGCGCCGCCGCAGGTAGCACCTTTCGCCCGGATCGGCCCCGATCGGCTAGAGTGGCGGACTTTTCATGGCAAGAGATCGACCCCAGCGCGTGGCGCAGCTGATCCAGGAAGAGCTCGGCAGGCTCAACGTCCGTGGCTTCAAGGATCCGCGCATCGGCTTTGTCACCTTCACCGGCGTGAAGGTGAGCCCGGACCTCCGTTACGCCACCGCGTTCTACTCGGTGATGGGCGACGAGAAGGCGAAAGCGGACACCGCCAAGGGCCTCAAGGCCGCCGCCGGCTTCGTCCGGCGGGAGCTCGGCCAGGTGTTGCAGATGCGCTACACGCCGGAGATCCGCTTCGAGTTCGACGAGGCGATCGAGCGTGGCGACCGGATCGAGCGGCTCCTGCGCGAGGTGAAGGCGCAGGAGGGCGGGGGCGGCACCCCGCCCGCCGGCGGCGAGGGCTGAGCTTCCACGCCGGGGCGTGGGCGGGCGAGGGGCGCTGGATCCCCCGACCCGGCGGCCTCACGGGGCCGGATCGAGGGGAGACGAGGAGTGATGGTTCCCGTGGGCCGGATCGAGAGCACCGCCGCGTCCGACGAGGCGATCCCGGCGATCGTCGCCGCGCTGGCCCGCGCGCACCGCGTGCTCGTCACCATGCACCGGTTCCCGGACGGCGACGCCCTGGGCAGCGCCCTGGGCCTGGCCCGGGCCCTCGTGGAGTGGGGCAAGGAGCCGCTGGTCTACTCGGCCGATCCGGTGCCGCCGGTGTTCCGGTTCCTCCCGGGCGCCGACGCGGTGGTGGAGCGCGTCGATCCGGCAGCGCGGTTCGACGTCACCGTGACCTGCGACGCCGGCGATCTCCACCGCCTGGGCCCGGACGTCCCCGGTCCCGACCGGCGCGGCCTCCTCGTCAACCTCGACCACCACCCGACCACCCCGCGTTTCGGCGACCTCAACCTCCTCGACCCCCGGGCCGCCTCGGTGGGCGTCCTCGTCCACCGGCTCCTGGTCGCCGCCGGCCGACCGCTCTCCCGGGAGATCGCCCTCGCGCTTTACGTCTCCCTGGTCACCGACACCGGCTCGTTCCGCTTCGCCAACACCGGCCCCGAGGCCCACCGCCTGGCCGCCTCGCTCCTCGAGACCGGCCTCGACCCCTGGGACGTGGCCTCGCGGATCTACGAGGCCCAGCCGCCGGAGCGGCTGCGCCTCCTCTCGCGGGTGCTCGAGACCCTGCGGGTCGAGTGCGACGGCCGGCTCGCCAGCCTCGACGTCACCCGGCGGATGCGGGAGGAGGCCGGCACCGACGAGGAGGTCGAGGGCGGCTTCGTCGCCTACCCGCGGTCGATCGCCGGCGTCGAGGTGGCGATCTGCTTTCGCGAGGTGGAGGGCGACCTGGTGCGGGTCTCCCTCCGGAGTCGCGGCGGCGCCGACGTCTCCGCGATCGCCGGGCGGTTCGGCGGCGGCGGCCACCGCCAGGCCGCGGGCTGCGCGTTGGTCGGCCCGTTGCCGGAGATCCGGGAGCGGGTGTTAGACGCGGCCCGGGCCGCGCTCGGGTCTCCGTAGACCGCCGGGCGCGCCGCGCACCAACTTGGACCCTGCGACTCCGGCCGGCGGCGGGAGTCCAGCCCCCTCGGTACGGAGCCTTCTTGGACGGGATCCTCGTCGTCGACAAGCCCTCGGGCCCCACCTCCTTCGACGTGGTCCGGCGCCTGCGCGCGCTGGGCAGCGGGCGGAAGGCCGGCCACCTGGGCACCCTCGATCCCCTGGCCACCGGCGTCCTGCCGGTCTGCCTGGGTGACGCCACCAAGATCGCGCCCTTCGTGGCCGAGGGCGAGAAGGAGTACGAGGGCACGGTCCGCCTCGGCGTCGAGACCGACTCCTACGACGCCGAGGGCAAGACCGTGGCCACGTGCGACGCCGGCGGCCTCGATCGCGAGCGGGTCCTCGCCGCGGTGCGCTCGTTCGAGGGCGAGTACTGGCAGACGCCGCCGATGTTCTCCGCGGTGAAGGTGGGCGGGAAGCGGCTCTACGAGCTGGCCCGCCGGGGCGAGGAGATCGAGCGCAAGCCGCGGAAGGTGCGGATCGATCGCGCCGAGTTGCTCTCCTTCGAGCCCGGTCCGATCGCCACCGCCGTGATCCGGCTCCGTTGCTCGAAGGGGACCTACATCCGGTCGATCGCCCACGAGCTGGGCGAGGCGCTGGAGGTGGGCGGGCACCTCTCGGCGCTCCGCCGGCTGGCCAGCGAGCCGTTTCGGATCGAGCGGGCGGTGCCCCTCGACCGGCTCCTCGCCTGGGCGAAGGAGGACCCGACGCGGATCGAGGCGCACCTGGTGCCGATGGCAGAGGCGCTCGCGGTCTTCCGGGAGCTGCGGGTCGACGAGGAGCGGGCCCGCAAGGTGGCCTACGGAATGGCGCTCGGGTCGCGGGACCTGGCCGCCGCGGGCACCGGCCGGATTGCCGCCGGCGAGCGGGTGAAGGTGGTGGACGGGGAGGGCCGCCTCCTCGCGGTCGGCGAGCACCGGGACGGCGCGATCCGCTACCTCCGGGTGCTGGTGACCCCGGAGACCGTGGGCTGACGCCGCGGCCGGGCGTCCCTTCCGGCCCCCGGGCAGGCGTGGCCGGGTCCCGAAGATTCGTTGACCACCCCCTGTTGAATCGGTAGATTGCCGCGTCTTTCCCGGCCAAAGGGCCGGGAACCACCCGCGGGCTTCCCCGCCTGCACCGCTTCGCGGTCGGGGAATCAGGGGCCCGCCCCGGCGGCAGCCGGGCCCGGAGCGGACGGATGACGAGATGGCGCTTTTGAAGGACCGGAAGTCGGAGATCGTCGAGAAGTTCAAGCGGCACGAGGGGGACACGGGTTCGCCCGAGGTCCAGATCGCGCTCCTCAGCGAGCGGATCGCCTACCTCACCGAGCACTTCAAGACCCACGCGAAGGATCACCACTCGCGCCGGGGTCTCTTGAAGCTGGTCGGCCAGCGCCGCCGGCTCCTCGACTACCTGAAGGGCAAGGATCAGGGCCGCTACAAGGCCGTGATCGACGAGCTCGGCATCCGGAAGTAGCCGGTTGGTTTCTCCGCGGGGCGCCGGAATGGGCGCCCCGCGGCGCATTAACGGGGTCGCCCGTGGCGGAGTGGTAGGGGACCGCCCGGAGGCCTTTGGTTTCCGATCGGATCCGTCGAGCGCTCTCGACGGCTCCGATCAGGGATCAAAAGCCTCCCTTCGGATCCCGACGACTCCCCACGAAGAAGAGCACGGCGGAATGGTCCGTCGCGCATCCGGCGATCGGACGAGGGCCCGAGGGACGGGTCCTCCAGGCCGCGTCGCGCCGGCAGGCCCGGCCCGCGGCGGAGCGAATGGCATGAAGCACATCGTCAAGAAGACCGAGATCGGCGGCAAGGAGCTGACGATCGAGACCGGCAAGGTCGCCAAGCAGGCCGACGGCGCCGTCTGGGTGCGCTACGGTGACTCCATCGTCCTGGTGACGGTGGTCAGCGCCAAGGAGAAGAAGGAAGGCCTCGACTTCTTCCCCCTCACCGTGGACTACCAGGAGAAGCTGGCCGCCGCCGGCCGCATCCCCGGCTCGTTCTTCCGCCGCGAGGGTCGGCCCACCGACAAGGAGACCCTCACCTCCCGCATCTGCGATCGCTCCTGCCGGCCGCTGTTCCCCGAGG
>JAEZJH010000473.1 GCA_023436385.1 Pseudomonadota bacterium | reverse complement strand
TAATTATGCCCCAGCTCGTGGTGGATGGTCACCAGGTCCAACTCGGTGGGACGGATACACATCTTGATGCGCAGGTCCGTCTCCAGGTCGACGTCCCACGCCGAGGCGTGACACACCACCTCCCGGTCCGGCGGCTTCACGAACTGCGACCGCTCGAAGAACGTCGGCGGCAGCGGCTTCAGCCCCAGCGAGGTGAAGAACGACTCGCCCAGCTTCACCATCCGGAGGGGGTCGTACTTCTGGCGCGTCAGGGCCCGGTCGACGTCGAGGCTGGACTGGCCCTTATACGGCTCGAGGATCGGGTAGAGGTCGGTCCACTCCTGGGCCCACATGTTGCCGAGGAGGTGGGCCGGGATCGGCCCGTGGTCCGGCACCCGCTCCCGCCCGTAGATCCCCTGGAGCTTGGAGCGGACGTAGCAGTGCAGCTCCTCGTAGAAGGGCCGGAGCTGCTCCCAGAGCCGGTCGGTCTCCGCCCGGATCTGCTCCGGGGGCATGTCGTAGCCGGCCCGCCACAGCTCGCCCAGGTCCCCGAAGCCGATCTCCCGGGCGCCCTGGTTGGCCAGCTCCACCTGCCGCGCGTAGTCCGCCTTCATCGGCACGGAGATGGTGTGCCAGCCGGCCCAGGCGTCGACCAACTCGTTCCAGTTCCGGGAGTGGGAGAGCACGTCGGAGAGCTGGTCGAGGTCCCGGCACTTCCCCTTGCCGTCGGCGCCGCACCACTTGCCCTTGCCGTAGATCCCGTCGAGGCGGGCGGCGATCTGGGCCAGCTCGGAGCGGAGCGCCGGGTCCTTCGGCGCCGGGAGCATCGAGGAGATCTGGAGGAGGTAGAGCCCGCGGGCGGTCTCGGGGTCGACCTCGACGCCCTCGAAGTCCCGGGCCCGCGCCACCGCCTGCGACAGGTAGGCCATCACCGCTTCGTTGGCCCAGGCGGAGTTCCGCTCGGTGTCGTAGGTGATGTGCGTGTTCTTGATCCACTCGGCGGTGGAGGCGCGGACCCACAGCTCCTTCAGGTCGGCGTTCACCTGCTTCACGAAGGCCCGGGCCTCTTCCGCGGTGGGCTTGGCCGGGGCGACGGCCTCGACCGGAGCGGCGGGCAGGGGCTCCGCCGGCGCGTGGGCGCAGGCGGCAGAGAGCGCCGCGAGCGAGGCGGCGACGGCGGGAACGAGACGTGGCGTATGCATGGCGCGGCATCCTAACCGACGCCCGGCCGGCTACAAACCCGGCTTTTCGGGCGGAGGCGAGCGGACGGGTGCTTCGAGCGCGAACGGGAGCCCCTCGCGGTTCCGCACCAGCCACAGCTCGTCGAAGCCCTCGTTCCGGTCCGGGGGCTCGAGCCGCTTCGCCGCGGTGTAGATCGCCACGTCGGGGACCCGGGCCCGGCCCTCCCGGCGGCGGTTCCGCTCGAGGGAGGCGCGGACGTCGGGCGGGAAGTAGAGGCAGAGCGCCCGCGCCCCGTGGGCCCGGGCCAGGGCGAGGAGCCTCGCCCGGTCCTCTCGGCGGACGTTGGTGTTGTCCACCACCACCGACCGCCCGGCGGCGAACGCCTCCTCGATCCGCCGGCGCTGCCGCTCGTCCTTGTTCCCGCCCCGGCGCAGGAGGTCCTTCGAGACCAGCGCGTGGGTCTCCGCGTACCGCTCCCGGTAGAGCGTGCTCTTGCCCGAGCCCTGGAGACCGACGAGGACGACCAGCTCCATCCCCGATCCATAACCTCTTTCGGTGGCACGGGTGCAGGTCGGCACGAGCGGCTGGGACTATCCGCACTGGCGCGGCGTCCTCTACGAGGCGGAGGTGCCCCGGACGGCCTGGCTCGCCCGCTACGCCGCGGCCTTCGGGACGGTGGAGCTGAACGCCACCTTCTACCGGCTGCCGTCGGAGAGTTCGGTCGATCGCTGGCGGGAGGCGACGCCGCGGGGCTTCGTCTTCGCCTGCAAGGGCAGCCGCTACCTGACCCACCTGAAGCGGCTCCTCGACACCGGCCCCGGGATCGACCGCTACTTCGCCCGGGTCCGGCGCCTGGGCCCGAAGCTGGGCCCGGTGCTCTGGCAGCTCCCGCCGCAGCTCCGCCCGGACCTCCCGCGCCTCGACGCCTTCCTCGCCGCGCTCCCCCGGGACGTGCGCCACGCCGTGGAGTTCCGCTCGCCGGACTGGTACCGGGACGACGTCGCCGGGCTCCTCGACCGGCACCGGGCGGCCTTCTGCGAGCACGACCTGGTGGAGCGCCCGATCCCCGGGGTCACCGGCGGCTTCCGCTACCTTCGCTTCCACGGGACCATCGGCGGGTACGGCGGCGGCTACGGCCGGGCCCGGCTCGCCCCGGTGGCCGACGAGCTGGCCCACGGCCGGTGGCCGGCGTTCGTCTACTTCAACAACGACCGGGAGGGCCACGCGGTCCGGGACGCGCGCGCGCTGGTCGCTCTCCTCGCCGGCGCGGGCCGGAACCTCGTCCCCGAGCTCCCGCTCGAGGCGCGGTGAGCGCGATCCCCGCTGGGCCGCGCTACCGGGCGGCGCGAAGCCCCGTGCCCGCGTCGGCGACCGCCAGCGGCAGCGAGAACCGGAAGGTCGAGCCCTGCCCGGGAACGCTCTCCACCTCGAACCGCCCGCCGTGGCGGGAGACGATCTCGTTGGAGACGAAGAGCCCGATGCCGAGGCCGCCGAAGTTCCGGGTGGCGGCGTTCTTGGCCCGGAAGAAGCGCTCGAAGACCCGCTCCCGCTCGTCGGCGGGGATGCCGATGCCGCGATCGGCCACCGACACCCGGGCCTCGCCCTGGTGCCGCTCGACCGCCACCTCCACCCGGCCGCCCCGGGGGCTGTACTTGATCGCGTTCTGCACCAGGTTCACCAGGACCTGCTCGAGCCGCGAGCGATCGCCCGGGACGATCACCGGATCGGACGGCACCGCGCAGATGATCTCGTGGATCTGGGTGGCGTCGCGGAACTCGTCCACCACCTCCTCCGCCAGCGCGGAGAGCGAGACCGGATCCCGCCCCAGCTCGAGCCGCCCGGACTCGAGCCGGGAGAGGTCGAGGAGGTAGTCGATCAGCGCGGTGAGCCGGGTCACCTGCCGCCGCGACTTGACCACCATCGCCGGGTCGATCGGCTGACCGCGGGCGAGCCGGCGCTCGAGGCCCTGGAGGCTGAGGGAGAGCGGGGTGAGCGGCGTTTTCAGCTCGTGGGAGGCGACGGAGAGGAACTCGCTCCGCTGGCGATCCAGCTCGCGATCGGTGGTGACGTCGACGAAGACGAAGATCCGGCCCAGGTAGGCGCCGTGGCCGAGCACCGGCGCGGTGGTGGTCCGGTAGGAGCGGCGCTCCGGCAGCTCGAACTCCAGCTCGGCGGTGAAGGTCCGGGTCCGGTCGGCGAAGAACTCCGCGGTCCGGGCGACGAAGCCGGTGGGATCCTGGACCACCGGCCGGCAGGCGCCGAACACCTCCGCGAAGTGGCGGTCCACCATCTCGTCGGGCGACGCGGTGAGGAGATCCCCGAGCCGCGCGCTGGCGTAGCGGAGACGGCCGTCGGCGCCGAAGAGGGCGATGGCGTTGGGGTTCGCGTCGAGCATGCAGGTCAGCTCGGCGGCCCGGCGGTGCTCGAGCGCCGCCAGCTCGGCGATGCGCCGGCGCGCGGAGACCTGGGCGGTCTGGTCGACGTCGATCAGTGTCGCCCCGATCACCCGGTTCCGCTCGTCCCGCACCGGGTAGAGGGAGAGGTCGTGGAAGGATTCGTCGCCGCCGACCGCCGGGGCCACGTCCCGGCGGCGCACCGGGCAGCCCTGCTCGAGCACCCGCCGGAGATCCGCGGCGGCGGTGGGGAAGAGGTTCCCGATCAGCTCCTCCACCCGGCGGCCGACGTGCTCCGCCGGCGACTTGTCGGCCAGCCCGGCGAGGACCTCGTTGACCAGGACGAACCGTAGGTCCCGGTCGACGTAGCCGATGCCGACCGGCGCGTGACGGACGATCGCCTCCAGGGTGGCGTTCGCCGACCGGGCGTCGTCCCGGGAGGCGAGGAGGAGATCCCGCTCGCGCTCGAGGGCGCGGGTGAGACGGGCGTTGCGGATCGCCAGCGTCGCCCGGGAGACCAGCCCCCGGGCGAAGTTCTCCTCGTTCTCGCCGAACGGCCGCCCGCCGATCCGGGCGAGGACGAAGGCCCCCAGGTACTCGCCCTCGGTGCAGAGGGGCGCGAGGATCGCGGTGATCGGCTCGAACTCCGCGAGGGCCGCCTGGACCGAGGGCGGGGGCGGCATGCCGCCGGTCGAACCGGTGCCGAGGATCAACGGCTCCCCGGCCCGGAGCTGCTCCTCGAGCTCGCCCAGGTCGGGATTGCGGGGCCCGAGGAGCGAGAGGAGCCGCTCCTCGGCCGCCCGCAGCGCGGGATCCGGATGGAAGAGGGCGATCCGCTCGTGGCTCCCGTCGGCCCGGACCAGGGC
>JAEZJH010000381.1 GCA_023436385.1 Pseudomonadota bacterium | reverse complement strand
TCTGGCAGAAGCGCATCACCTCGTTGTCGCTCTTGCCACGGGTGTCGAAGTCCGACCCGCCCTTGCCGCCGCCCATGGGGAGGCCGGTGAGGCTGTTCTTGAAGGTCTGCTCGAACCCGAGGAACTTGAGGATGCCGAGGTTGACGCTGCTGTGGAAGCGGCAGCCACCCTTGTACGGCCCGATCGCGCTGTTGAACTGCACGCGGAAGCCGCGGTTCACCTGGACCTGGCCCTTGTCGTCGACCCAGGGCACCCGGAACATCACGACCCGCTCCGGCTCGACGATCCGCTCGAGGATCTTCGCCTGCCGGTACTGGGGGTTGGCCTCCACCACGGGGTAGATCGACTCGATCACCTCGCGAACGGCCTGGTGGAACTGCGGTTCAGAAGGGTTCTTGGCAATCACGTCCGCCATGAAGGCGTCAACGGCGTGGCTCATCGATCCGCTCCTTTCGAGCGTCCTGCCGGCATGGGTGCTTCGAGACTCGAGTACAACGGAAAGACCGTGAAACCGTTACGACTCTCGCTGCTCGCTTCTGGAAATCTCCGGGGGCCGGCGGCCGCCGGGATTCGGGCCGCGTCTATCCCCTCTCTGTTGGGGTGTCAACCCGTCGGCCGGCGTTCGGGCGGCCGGCCCGAACCGGGGCCGACGCCGCCCGGCGACGTTTCCCCGGGAAGCCGAAGGACCGCGCGGGGTTCGGCGATCGGGCTCCGGTGCTCCGCGATGGCACGCCGTCCGCCGGGTTGGTGGGAGTCGGACCACTCTGGACCGGCCCGATTTCATTCCCCGCACCGAGCGGCGCCAGCCCCACCCCGGCGGCCCTCCGTTGCCCCCACCTCCCCGCATCCCTACGTTCCCGGGCACCCCCACTGGGCGAGGGGCAGGATGCAGGCGACGGCGAGCGAGCGAAGGCGGACCATTTACACCGAGGCGATGGAGGTGTTCCACGCCGCGGCGGACCTGATCCGGCTGGCGCCCCGGATCCGCCTGGAGCTCGAGGAGCCGGACTTCGAGCACATCTTCCACGTGACCGCCGAGCTGGACGACCGCCTGGTCCCGCTGCCCGTGGCCGAACAGGGCGCCTACCGCGATCTCCCGCCGTCCGAGATCGCCCCCTCGCATCTGGTCCCCCTCTTCGACGGCAAGCGCATCCTCCGGCCCCACGCGCTCCGGGACGGGTCGGTCTACCTGCGCCGGGGCGTGATCCGGCTGGGCGGCGAGGGGCTGTTCCGGATCGAGCGCGGCGGCGCGAAGCGGTTCAAGGCCTACCGGGTCCAGCACAATCAGGTCCGCGGACCGTACAAGGGCGGGATCCGCTACCACCGCGAGGTCTCCCTCGACCTGTTCAAGATCCTGGCCGCGGAGATGACCTGGAAGGCGGCGATCGCCAACGTCCCGTTCGGCGGGGCGAAGGGCGGGATCAAGCTGGATCCCCGGCTCTATTCGCGGGAGGAGTTGGAGCGGATCACCCTCCGGTACATGTACAAGCTGAAGAACCTGGTGGGGCCGAACCTGGACATCCCGGCGCCGGACGTGGGGACCGGCCCGGAGACCATGGCCTGGATGCTCCGGCAGTACACCGACGGCGAGCGGGAGCGCCACCGGTTCCGCGGCGTGGTCACCGGGAAGGACCCGCGGATCGGCGGCTCGCCGGGACGGTCCCGGGCCACGGGACTGGGGCTGGCGCTCTGCATCGACGAGTGGTTCCGGGAGAAGGGGCTGTCGCTCCGGGGCTCGCGGTACCTGCTGCAGGGCTTCGGCAACGTCGGCTCGGCCGCCGCGGCGATTCTGGCGGAGGCCGGAGCGAAGCTGGTGGCGGTGAACGACGCCGACGGCTCGATCCACGATCCCGGGGGCATCGACGTGGCGGCGCTCCACGCCCATGTCCACGACCATCCCGAAAACCTCCGGCGCACCGTGGCGGGCTTTCCGGGCGCCCGGCCGATCTCCCCCCGCGATTTCTGGGAGGTGGAGGCGGAGATCGCCATCCCCGCCGCGCTGGGGAACGCCATCACCGGCGACGTGGCCTCGCGGCTCCGGGTGAAGCTCTTGGCCGAGGGCGCCAACCACCCGACGACGCCCGAGGGGGACGAGGTGCTGGCGGCCCGGAGGATCGAGAACATCCCCGACATCATCGGCAACGCCGGCGGCGTCACCGTCTCCTACTTCGAGTGGCTGCAGAACCTCCGCATGGAGAACTGGACCGAGGCGGAGGTGAACGCCCGGCTGGAGCGGGCGATCCGCACCAACTACCGGCTGATCCGGGACATCGCCGAGTGCCGTCCCCGCCGCACCGCCGATCACGACTCCCGCCCCTTCGTCGTCGGCCGCACGCTGCCGATGCGCACCGCCGCCACGGTACTGGCCCTGAAACGCATCGAGGCCCACTACCTCCTCGAAGGCTTCTCGCAGTAGCGATCACCCCCGGGATCGACCGCCGCCTCCGCGGGTTTCCGGCTCCGGCCGTTGGCGCCGGCGGTCCCGAGACGGGTCAGGCGAAGACCGCCTCGACGACGCCGAGGATCCGGGCACCGGCCGGC
>JAEZJH010000435.1 GCA_023436385.1 Pseudomonadota bacterium | reverse complement strand
GGTGGAGCCTTTTACCTCACCACGGGGCGTGGGGCGTAGTGGGTGTGGAGGAGGTGGTGGCTCCTGTCCCCGAGCGGCTCACCCAGGTACTCCGCGTAGAGCCGTTTGACCGACGCATTCTCGTGGGAAACCCGGAGTGTCTCGTCCCGGTCCAGGTGGTAGAGGACCTGCATCCGGGCCCGGACCGCGTCGAGGTCGGTGCCGATCGGTTGTCCGCCGCCGGCGATGCAGCCGCCGGGACAGGTCATCACCTCGATGAAGTGGAGGTCCGGGCGCTTGCCCGCCTTCACCTCCTCCATCAGCTTCCGGGCGTTGCCCAGGCCGGAGACCACCGCCACGCCCACCTCGAGGCCGGCGATGTTCAGCTTCGCCTCCTTCACGCCCTGGAGGCCGCGGACCGGCTGCACCTTGAGGTCCGCCATCTCCTCGCCGGTGAGCAGGTGGTAGGCGGTGCGGAGCGCCGCCTCCATCACCCCGCCGGTGGCCGCGAAGAGCTTGCCGGCGCTCGAGCGCTCGCCGAACGGCGTGTCCGCCGGCTCGGGCTCGACCGCGTCGAAGCGGAGGCCGCGGAGCTTGATGATCCGCGCCAGCTCCCGGGTGGTGAGGACCGCGTCGATGTCCGGCACGCCCTCGTGGCCCAGCTCCGGCCGGCCCGCCTCGAACTTCTTGGCGGTGCAGGGCATCACCGAGACGCTGAAGATCTTCTCGGGGGCGATCCCCTGCTTCTCCGCCCAGAAGCTCTTCACCACCGCGCCCATCATCTGCTGCGGGCTCTTGCAGGTGGAGAGGTGGGGGAGGAGCTCCGGGTAGAACTGCTCCATGAACTTGATCCAGCCCGGGGAGCAGCTGGTCATCATCGGCAGGACGCCGCCGGTCTTCACCCGGTGGGCCAGCTCCGAGGCCTCTTCCAGGATGGTCAGGTCGGCGGAGAAGCCGGTGTCGAAGACGGCGTCGAAGCCGAGGCGGCGGAGCGCCCCGTTGAGCTTGCCGGCGACGTCGACGCCGGGCTTGACGCCGAAGAGCTCGCCCAGGGTGACGGAGACCGCGGGCGCGCACTGGACCACCACCGTCCGCTCGGGATCGTTCAGCGCGTCGAGGACCGCCTTCGCGTGGCTCTGCTCGGAGAGCGCGCCGGTGGGGCAGACCATGATGCACTGGCCGCAGTTGATGCAGCTGGAGACGTTGAGGCCCTGGTCGAAGGCGGTGCCGACCCGGGTCTTGGAGCCGCGGCCGATGAAGTCGAGGGCGCCGACGCCCTGGATCTCCTCGCACTCGCGGACGCACTTGCCGCAGAGGATGCACTTGTCCGGATCGCGGACCACCGAGGCGCTGGAGGCGTCGACCTTGTAGACCTCGCGGGCGCCGGCGTAGCGGCGGGTGCGCACGCCCAGGTTCTCGGCGTGCTCCTGCAGCTCGCACGAGCCGTTCCGGACGCAGTAGAGGCAGTCGTCCGGGTGGTTGGCGAGCAGCAACTCGACGATGGTCTTGCGGGCGCGGACCGCCCGCGGGGAGTGGGTCTGGATCTTCATCCCGTCCCGCACCGGCATGGCGCAGGAAGGCACCAGGCTCGGCGCCCCCTCCACCTCCACCACGCACATCCGGCAGGCGCCGGAGGGGAGCAGCTCCTCCATGTTGCAGAGGGTGGGGACCTCGATCCCGGCCCGGCGGAGCGCGGTGAGGAGCATCTCGCCGGGCTTGGCCTCGACGGGCTTACCGTTGACGTTGAGCTGGATCACGGTGGTTGCTCCTAGGCGGCGACGACCGCGCCGAGGCGGCAGACGTCGATGCAGGTGCCGCACGCGATGCACTTCTCGGCGACGATGGTGTGGGGCTGCTTGGGGGCGCCGACGATCGCGTCCGAGGGGCAGGTCTTCACGCACACCCCGCAGCCGCGGCAGGCGCTGGCGTCGATCTCGTAGTGCAGGAGCTCCTTGCAGGCGCCGGCCGGGCAGCGCCGCTCGAACACGTGGGCCTCGTACTCCTCCCGGAAGTGGCGGAGGGTGGAGAGCACCGGGTTGGGAGCCGACTGCCCGAGGCCGCAGAGGCTGGTGTCGCGGATCACGTTGGCCAGCCGCTCGAGGTACATCACGCCCTCGAAGCGGTGGAGGGCGTCGTGGCCCTTCTCGCTCTGCCGGCCGGAGGTGATCCGGGTGAGGATCTCCAGCATCCGGCGGGTGCCCTCGCGGCAGGGGATGCACTTGCCGCAGGACTCGCGCTGGATGAAGTCCATGAAGAACCGGGCCACGTCGATCATGCAGGTTTCCTGGTCCATCACCACCAGGCCACCCGACCCCATGATCGCCCCGGCGCCCTTCATCGACTCGTAGTCGATCCCGAGGTCGAGGTACTTCTCCGGGATGCAGCCGCCGGACGGACCGCCGACCTGCACCGCCTTGAACTCCTTGCCGTTGGGGATCCCGCCGCCGATGTCGAAGATCACCTGGCGGAGCGGGGTGCCCATCGCCACCTCGACCAGGCCGGTGCGGTTCACCTTGCCGGAGAGGGCGAAGACCTTGGTGCCCTTGGCCTTCTCCGTGCCGATCGACGCGAACCACTCCGGTCCCTTGGCGAGAATCGAGGGGACGTTGTAGAAGGTCTCGACGTTGTTGATGATCGACGGCTTGCCGAAGGCGCCCTTCTGCGTCGGGTAGGGCGGCCGGGGCCGCGGCATCCCGCGCTTGCCCTCGATCGAGTGGATCAGCGCCGTCTCCTCGCCGCAGACGAAGGCGCCGGCTCCCATCTTCAGCTTGATCTCCAGGGAGAACCCGGAGTCGAAGAGGTTCTCGCCCAGGAAGCCGTAGGCCTTGGCCTGGGCGATCGCCTTCTTCAGCCGCTCGATCGCCAGCGGGTACTCGGCGCGGATGTAGATGTACGCCCGGGTGGCGCCGATGGCGTAGGCGGCGATCGCCATGCCCTCGAGGAGGCGGTGGGGGTCGCCCTCGATCTCCGCGCGGTTCATGAACGCGCCGGGATCGCCCTCGTCGGCGTTGCAGATCAGGTACTTCTGGTCGGCCGCCTCGGCCAGCGCCATCTTCCACTTGGCCGCAGCGGGGAAGCCGCCGCCGCCCCGGCCCCGGAGCCCGGCCTTCTCGACGAGGTCGCAGACCTCCGCCGGGGTCTTCGAGCGGAGGGTGGCGGCGAGGGCACGGTAGCCGCCCCGGGCCAGGTACTCGTCGATGCTGCTCGGGTCGACCTGGCCGCAGTTGGCCAGCACCCAGCGGGTCTGGGGCGCGAAGAACGGGTGCTGGTCCTGCCGGATCACGCCCTCGTAGGCCCGGAGCGTCGGCGAGCGGAACTGGTAGAGGACCGCGTCGAAGGCGATCTTGCCGGCCAGGTGGGTGTCGAGGATCGCGCCCACCCGCTCCGCGGTGACCTTGCCGTAGGCGACGCGGGCCTTGCCGGGGAGCTGGACGTCGACCATCGGCTCCGCGGTGCAGAGGCCGATGCAGCCGACCTCCACCACGTCGGCGTCGAGGCCGTTGGCGGCCACGTAGGCCTTCACCGCCTCGAGGGTCTTCCCGGCGCCGGCGCCCAGGCCGCAGGTGCCGGTGCCGACGTAGATCGCGGGGCGGAGGACGTCCTCGCGCCGCAGGAAGCGGGCCTGCTCGCGGGCGTGCTTGGCGCAGGCGTTGTCGCCGCCGTCGGCGAGGAGGCCGGCGACGAAATCGGGGCAGGGCTCGCCGGGCGCGTGCCGGCAACGATCGGTGCAGTTCGAGGTGCTCACGCGATCTTCCTCCGGTAGCCCTGCAGGATGGTGGCGACCTTCTCCGGGGCGACGCCGGCGTGGAACTCGCCGTCGACGGTCACCACCGGGGCGAGGCCGCAGGCGCCGATGCAGGCGACGATCTCCAGGGAGAACATCCCGTCCTTGGTGGTCTGGCCCGGGAGGATCTTCAGCGCCCGCTGGGCGGCGGCGAGCACCGCGGCCGAGCCCTTCACGTGGCAGGCGGTGCCGCGGCAGATCTGGACGTGGAAGCGGCCCTGGGGCTGGAAGCGGAACTGGTTGTAGAAGGTGGCGACGCCGTAGACCTTGCTCGCCGGGAGGTGCAGGTGCTCGCCGATGCGGACGATCGCCTCGGGGGAGAGGTAGCCCTCCGCGTCCTGGACCTCCTGCAGGATCGGGATCAGGCTGTCGCGCCCGGCGCCGGCGTGTTCTGCCAGGATCGCGCCGATGCGATCCCCCTCCGCGGGGTTCGGCGCGCAGCCGCTGGAAACGTGAAGTGAAGACATCCTGGGTCCTCCTCTGGAAGTGCGCATCGCCGGGGGAAGGCTCAGGCGCAGCCGCTCTTGCGCCCGAGGTACGCCACCTTCTCCAGCGACAGGGTCAGGTCGAGATCCTCGACGAACACATGTCCCGGGACGCGGAGCGTCACCGGGGCGAAATTCAAGATGCCGCGGATGCCGGCGCCCACCAGGTGGTCGGCGGCATCCTGGGCGGTGGAGGCGGGCACGGTGACGATCCCCACCGCGATCCGCTTCTCCCGGGCGATCGCCGGGAGGTCCGCGAGGGCGTGGATCCGGCAGCCCTGGATCACCCGCCCGATCTTCTCCGGGTCCCGGTCGAAGGCGGCCAGGACCTGGAGC
>JAEZJH010000384.1 GCA_023436385.1 Pseudomonadota bacterium | reverse complement strand
TCGCGGTCCGGCACCCGGACGCCATCGTCGTCGGCGCCGACCAGGTCCTCGACTTCGACGGCCGGCCCTTCGGCAAGCCCGCCGACGAGGCGGACGCCCTCGCCGGCCTCCGCCGGCTCTCCGGCCGCGCCCATTCCCTGGTCACCGGCCTCGCCGTGCTCGCCCCCGGGGCCCCGCCGATCGTCGAGGACGAACGCACGATGCTGCGGGTGCGGGCCCTCACCGACGACGAGGCCCGGCGCTACGTCGCCACCGGCGAGTGGCAGGGCTGCGCCGGCGGCTACCGGGTCGAAGGCCGGGGCCTGGCGCTCTTCGAGCGGATCGAGGGGGACTGGACCAACGTCCTCGGGCTCCCGATGCCGCGGCTCCTCGGCCACCTGCGCCGGCTCGGGGTGCCGATCCTCTGACCCGGCGCCGTCGCCGATCGGGCACGGGGCGAATCGCCGGCAGACGGGCCGGGCCAGGACTTGTTAGGTTCCGTCCTCATGAACCGCCGCACGCTCCTCCGGAGAGCCGCCCTCCTCCTCGCCTTCGCCGCCGTCGCCGCCGGCTGCCCCGCCCCCACCGACGATCCGGCCCGGGCCTTCCGCCTCTTCGTCGACCGGGTCCAGGCCGGGGACACCGACGGCGCCTGGGAGCTCCTCTCCCGGGACAGCCAGGAGGCGCTGACCGACCTGGTGAAGCGCCGGTCCGCCGCCTCCGGTGGGGCCATCCCGGCCGATCCGAAGCAGGCGCTGTTCGGCTCGGCCACCCTCGCCCGACCGATCGAGGCGGTCGAGGTGAAGCAGGCAGGGGAGAAGCGCGCCGTCCTCGCGGTCCGTCACCCCGGCGGCGAGAGCCAGGACATCACCATGGTGCGGGAAGCGGACGGCTGGAGGCTCGAGTTGGACCTCGGCCCCGAGGCCGGGTAGCGCCCTTCCCCCCGGCACCCCGGAAACCGCCCGCTGCCGCGTTGACGTTGGACGGGGCGCCGGGTATCGATCCGCGTTTCCCTCCCGCCCCCTTTTCCCGGGTGGGACGAAAGGTCGTCATGTCGAGCGCTTCGAAGCCGCGCACCGGCGCCGAGATCCGCGCCTCCTTCCTCCGCTTCTTCGAGGAGCGGGGCCACCGCGTGGTCCGCTCCGCCTCCCTGGTCCCGGCCAACGACCCCACCCTGCTCTTCACCAACGCGGGGATGGTGCAGTTCAAGGACGTCTTCACCGGGCGCGAGAAGCGCGACTACACCCGCGCCACCTCCTCGCAGAAGTGCGTCCGCGCCGGCGGCAAGCACAACGACCTGGAGAACGTCGGCTACACCGCCCGGCACCACACCTTCTTCGAGATGCTGGGGAACTTCTCCTTCGGCGACTACTTCAAGAAGGACGCGATCGCCTTCGCCTGGGCCTGGGTGACCAAGGAACTGGGGATCCCCGCCGACCGGCTGGCGGTGACGGTGTTCGAGGGCACGCCGGAGATCCCCGCCGACGACGAGGCGGCGCGGCTCTGGGAGGAGGTGGCCGGCGTCGCCAAGGACCGGATTTACCGGCTCGGCCTCAAGGACAACTTCTGGATGATGGGCGACACGGGCCCCTGTGGCCCGTGCTCGGAGATTCACTTCTTCCAGGGCGCCGACGTCCCCTGTGCCGAGGAGGCCGCCGGCCGGCAGTGCCAGGGCGTCGCCTGTGACTGCGACCGCTGGATGGAGATCTGGAACCTGGTCTTCATGCAGTTCGAGCGGGACGCCAAGGGGACGATGACGCCGCTCCCCCGGCCCTCGATCGACACCGGCGCTGGCCTCGAGCGCGTCGCCGCGGTGGTCCAGGGGAAGCGGACCAACTACGACACCGATCTCCTCCAGAACGTGATCGCGGAGGCGGCCCGCCTCGCCGGGAAGGACTACGCCGGCGCGCCGGAGGAGGACCGGGTCTCGATGCGGGTGATCGCCGACCACGCCCGGGCCACCACCTTCCTGGTGGGCGACGGGGTGATGCCGTCGAACGAGGGTCGCGGCTACGTGCTCCGCCGGATCATCCGCCGGGCGGTCCGCCACGGCACCAGCCTCGGCCTCGACAAGCCCTTCCTCCACGAGGTCTGCCGGGCGGTGATCGCGGAGATGAAGGGCGCCTATCCGGACCTGGTGGAGAACGAGCGGTTCATCCTCGAGGTGGCCCGGAACGAGGAGGAGGGCTTCCGCCGGACCCTCACCCGCGGCCTGGCGCTGATCTCCGAGGAGATCGAGCGGCGCCGGGGCGGCGAGCGGCTCCTCCCGGGCGAGGTGGTGTTCCGGCTCTACGACACCTTCGGCTTCCCGTCGGACCTCACCCGCATCGTCGCCGCCGAGCACGGCTTCGCCATCGACGAGCACGGCTTCGAGACCCTCCTCGAGGAGCAGCGGAACCGCTCGAGCTTCGCCGGCTCCGGCGAGGCGGCGGTGGGCGCCCTCTACTTCCAGCTCCGGGAGAAGCACGGCGACACCACCTTCACCGGCTACCAGGGCGCGGGGATCGAGGACCGGGCCCGGGTGCTGGCGCTGGTGAAGGACGGCGCGGCGGTGGAGACGGCCGGCGCTGGGGACGAGGTGGAGGTGATCCTCGACCGCACCCCGTTCTACGGGGAGAGCGGCGGCCAGGTGGGCGACACCGGCGCGATCGTCGGGCCGGCGGTGGACGGGGCCCGGGGGGAGCTCCGGATCGAAATTCGAGACACCCTGAAGCCGGCCGGGGGCCTGGTCGTGCACCGGGGCCAGGTGGTCTCCGGCACCGTGCACGCGGGCGAAGAGGTCCGGGCGCTGGTGGACGGCGGGCGGCGGAACGCCATCCGCGCCAACCACTCCGCGACGCACCTCTTGCACAAGGCGCTCAAGGAGGTCCTGGGCGACCACGTGAAGCAGGCCGGCTCGGTGGTGGCGCCCGAACACCTGCGCTTCGATTACACGCACTTCGCGGCGCCGACGCCGGAGGACCTGGAGCGGGTCGAGGAGCGGGTCAACCGGATGATCCGCGACAACGCCCAGGCCCAGACCCAGGAGCTGGGCCTCGACGAGGCCCGGGCCCAGGGGGCGGTGGCGCTCTTCGGCGAGAAGTACGGCGAGCGGGTCCGGGTGGTCTCCGTGCATCCGGATTCGAAGGAGCTGTGTGGCGGGACGCATGTCTCCCGCACCGGAGACATCGGCTTCTTCCAGATCGCCAGCGAGTCCTCGATCGCCGCCGGGGTGCGCCGCATCGTCGCCGTCACCGGCGCCGGCGCGGTCAAGCACGCCCAGGACCGGGACCGGGAGCTCCGCGAGGCGGCGCAGCTCCTCCGGGCCTCGCCCGGCGAGCTGCCGGCCAAGGTGGAGCTGACCCAGAAGCGGGTGAAGGAGCTGGAAAAGGAGCTCGACGCCCTGCGGAAGCAGCTCGCCACCGCCCGCTCCGGCGACCTCCTCGCCCGGGCCCGGGAGGTGAACGGGGTGAAGGTCCTGGCCACCCGGGCCGAGGGCGACGCCAAGGCGCTCCGGGATCTGGCCGACAAGCTCCGGGACAAGCTGGGCTCCGGGGTGATCGCGCTCGGCGGCGAGGCCGACGGGAAGGCGGTGCTCCTCGTCGCCGCCACGCCCGACGTGGTGGCCCGCGGGGTCAAGGCCGGCGACCTGGTGCGCGAGATGGCCAAGGTGGTGGGCGGACGGGGCGGCGGAAAGCCGGACCTCGCCCAGGCCGGCGGTCCCGACGCCGGCAAGCTCGACGAGGCGCTGGAGGCGGTCTACGGGCTGATCCGGTAGACCGACCCGACCGGCGAACCGAACCCACGCGCCCCACGGCCCCGGTCGTGGGGCGCGCTTCGTCTCCGTGCCCGAGCCGCCATGGATCCCCTCGCCCTCCTCGCCCGCATCCTCCGCCCCGCCGGCCTCGGGCTGCACCTCGTCTCCACCGGTCTCGCCGAGCAGCGGGCGCTGGTGCGGCGGCTGCACCGGGCCGGCTCCGACGAGGAGGTGGCCGCGGCGCACCGCCGGGCCCTCGACCGGATCGCCACCGCCCGGGCGGTGATCGTGGGGGTGCCCTCGGACACCGGGGCGGGGTTCATCCGCGGCTCGAACCTGGCGCCCCTGGCCCTCCGGCGGACGCTCCTGGAGGCGGATCCCGCCTGGCCGGCGTGGCTCGAGGCCCACGGGGTGGTCGACGCCGGCGACGTCTTCGTCGTGCCCCAACTCCTCGACGACGAGATGCTCGCGACGGCGCAGCTCGAACGCTGCCGGGCCGCGCTCTACCCCGACCTTCCGGCGGCCGAGGCGGCCGCGCTCCCGGTGGCGCCCCTGACCGCCCTCGCCCGGGCCCTCGCGGCGATCCACGCCGTGAACCCCGGCGCCGCGCCGGTGGTCCTGGGCGGCGATCACTCCGTGGCCGGTCCCGTCGCCCGGCACCTCGCGGAGACCCGGACCGACCGCTGGGGGATCGTGCAGCTCGACGCCCACACCGACCTGCTCGCCGAGCGGCTCGGGGTGCGGGACTGCTTCGCCACCTGGGCCTACCACGCCAACGAGCGGCTGGGCCGGGACGGCCGGCTGGTGCAGGTGGGGATCCGGGCCTCGGCCCGGGACCGGCGGCACTGGGAGGGGACCCTCGGGGTCCGGCAGCTCTGGGCCGACGAGTGCCGGTCCGATCCCGCCGGGGCGATCGAGACGGTGG
>JAEZJH010000372.1 GCA_023436385.1 Pseudomonadota bacterium | reverse complement strand
GCACCGTCTGGCCGCCGACCCGCACCACCAGGTTGACGTCGTCGAGCATCCCGTCCCCGTTCCCATCGGTGGGGACGCCCTCGACCGGGAAGCAGTCGCGGAGCGCCCACTCGATGTCGTAGGCGTCGAGGAAGGTCCAGGGGCCGTCGCAGATCGAGGCGGTGGAGCCCTGGGCCAGGGTGGCGAGGGCGGCGAGGCGATCCCCGGGGGCGGCGACCTCGCCCCGGGCGCCGGTGCAGCCGGTGCCGGGAGCGCCGGCGATCGCCACCACGTCGATGCGCTTCCAGTTCCGGGCGGCCTGGAGGGCGTTCCAGGCCTCCGCGGGCATTTCCGGCGAGGCGTCGTCCCGGTCGCCGATGAAGACCAGGAGGAGCGGCCGGGATCCCGCCGGGAAGAGGCCGGCGTTGCCGTCATCGGGCACGGAGTAGGTGGTCGGGTCGTCGTAGACGCGGGCGAGGTCGCCGAGCGCCCGGATCGCGGCGGCGAAGGGCCGGGCCGGCGCGTCGTGGCAGGCGCCGACCTGGAGGTTGGCCTCCCAGGCGGCGCGGCCGTCCGGCGTCGAGGGGGAGATCACCCGGGGCCTCGAACCGTCGACCGGGACGAACCGCCCGTTCTCGCCGCCGCCGGCGCCGCCGGGGCAGATCCCGGCGGCGGCCGGGGCGACCCCGGTGGTGGTCACCGCCAGCCGGTAGTCATAGCCGTAGAGCTTGTCCGGCATCGGCCCCAGCTCCTCCGCGATCCGGTCCGCTTCGGCGAACATGCCGAGACCGTTGTCGATCACCACGAGGACGTCGAGCGGTCCGCCGGACCGCTGGAACGACAACGTCTCGAGGAGGTCGTCGTCCAGCCGCACGGAGGTGAAGGGGAACCGCCAGGGCGTCGAGTCGAGGGGGGAGACGACCTCGAGGGTCGCCGCCACCGGGCCGGACTCGCCCTCGCCCACCACGGGATCGAAGGTGATCGGCAGGGGCCAACGTCCACCGGCGGGGATCGCCGGAGGCGGCGGGTCGATCACCGTGAACCCGGGCGCCGAGTCGGCGGTGAAGGCGAGGCCGCCCAGGAGGAAGTCCCGGTTGCAGCGGTTGGCCAGCGCCGCCCCGGCCGCGGTGGGACCGCAGGACGGGGAGACCGCCGGGAACTCGGTGGGGCCCTCGACGACGAGGCACGGGCGCCAGGAGAGGTCGACCTCCACCCGCGTGGAGAAGGTGCGGGGATCGGGGCCGTCGGTGTGGACGCTCAGGGTGCAGGCGTGATGGCCCTGGTCCGGGCCGGCGGCGAGCGAGACCGGGAGGACGAGCTCGCCCTCGGCGAGGATGGTCGTCGGCGCCGGCGGACGATCGATCGAGAGCTCCGCGGGACAGCCCTCGCCGAGTTCGATCCGGTCGACCCGGCAGCCGGCGTCGACGCGGGGATTCCGGATCGTCACCGCGCCGGCCAGTTCCTCGGTGGGGACGCCGGTGAGGGAGACCGTCTCCGGCAGCTCGAGAGCACAGCTGGCCAGGCGGGACTCGCCGGTCACCTGCACCTCGACCGCGACGCCTTCGGCGACGAGGCGGAGGGTGGCCCGATCCGCAAGCTCGCCGTCCAAGGGGAGGTAGCCGATCGCGAAGGTGACCTGCTCCTCGAGTCCGAGCAGCATCGCCGGCGGGTCCGGTTCGCCGAAGAACTCCGGGTGGTCGGATTCGACGCGTGGGTACCGGATCACCCCGTCGAACAAGTTTCCGGAGACGCTGGCGTTCCGGCAGTTCACGGGAAGGCGCCTGGACGTCCCGACGACTCCGCCGGTGAACGCGAGGCTGGTCGGGGTGCAATCGAGCGCGGGGCCGACCGCCTTGGCGGAGAGCGGCACCTCGATCGGTCTCGCCTGGCCCTCCACCTCGATCCGCACGGTGCCGGAGGCGATCGCCGGCACCTCGGACCGGAAGGAGACGACGACGAGGGCCGCCGCGCCGGCCGGGATCTCGGTGGGCGCCGCCACCAGCACCAGGTGAGAATCGGATTCGGGCGAGAGGGTCACGCTGCGGAGCGGCACCGGCAGGCCACCGTCGTTCGAGAGCGCGATCGACGCCTCCCGCGGCGTCCCCGGCTCGACCTCGCCGAAATCGAGCGAGCGCGGCAACCAGGTCACCGTCCCCGGGCAGGCACAGGCGCCGGGCCGGCCCTGGTCGTCACAGGTGGCGCTCCCCTCCCGCTTCCCGTCGCCGCAAACGCAGGCGGCCACCGTGCCCGGAACACACTCCCGCTCGCCCCCGGGATCGCCGGTCCCGCCACCGCCGCAAGCGGCGGTGACGAGGAGCGGGAGCACGAGCAGGCGGAACCGCATGGCGAGACCCTCCGGGTGTCGGGGACCAATGTGTCACGGGTCGCCCGGCGGATCACGCGCTCGATATCGTTTTCGGTCGGCCGGGGAGACCCAGCAGGCTTCGGTTTTGTTTCCGGCGGCGCTTCGCTACGGCAGCCGCCCGGTGTGCACCCACGCGGCGAGCACGGGCCGGAGCTGCGCCATGGCGGCGCCGCGGTGGCTGCGGCGGTTCTTCTCCGCGGGCGGGAGCTCGGCGGCGGTAAGGCCGGTGGCCGGGTCGACCACGAAGAGCGGGTCGTAGCCGAAGCCGTGGGAGCCCCGCGGCGCCGCGCCGATCCGGCCGTGCCACTCCCCTTCGACGAGGGCGGTCTCGCCGGTGGGCCAGGCGAGACAGAGCGCACACGTGTAGTGGGCGGCGCGGCGTTCCGGCGGCACGCCGGCCAGCTCCGCGAGGAGCCGGGCGTTGTTCCGCTCGTCGCGATCGGGCGCGGTCTCGTCGCCGCCGTAACGGGCGGAGAGGACGCCGGGGGCGCCGCCCAGGGCGTCGACGGAGAGGCCGGAGTCGTCGGCGATACAGGGGAGGCCGCTCGCCCGGGCCCAGGCCGCCGCCTTCTTCCGGGCGTTTTCCGCGAAGGTGGCGCCGTCCTCGACCACCGCCGGAAGCGGGGCGGGGAGCGAGGCCGGGGCGACGATCTCCACCGGGAGCCCGGCGGCCATGGCGGAGAGCTCCTCGAGCTTGTGCTTCGAACTCGTGCCGACGAGCACCCGCACGCTCACGCCTGCGCTCCCTCGAGGACCCCGCGCTGCAGCTCGATCAGGCGCTTCACGCCGGCGAGGCCGAGGTCGACCAGGCCGTCGAGGGTGGCCCGGGGGAAGGGCTTGCCCTCGGCGGTGCCCTGGATCTCGATCAGCTCCCCGGCGCCGTTGGCGACCAGGTTGAGGTCGACCTCGGCGGTCGAGTCCTCGTCGTAGTCGAGGTCGAGGAACAGCTCGCCCTTCACCACGCCCACGGAGACCGCGGCCACCGGCTGGAGCATCGGGTTCTTGGTCAGCTTCTTCTGGGCCTGGAGCTTCTTCACCGCCAGCGCCAGCGCCACGTAGGCGCCGGTGATCGAGGCGGTGCGGGTGCCTCCGTCGGCCTGGATCACGTCGCAGTCGAGGGCGATGGTGCGGGTCCCGAGCTTGCCCAGGTCGACCGAGGCCCGGAGCGCCCGGCCGATCAGCCGCTGGATCTCCATGGTGCGGCCGCCCTGCTTGCCGCGGGCCGCCTCGCGGGCGCTGCGGGTATGGGTCGAGCGCGGGAGCATCCCGTACTCGGCGGTGACCCAGCCCTTGCCGGTGCCGAGGAGGTGGGGCGGCACCTTCTCCTCCACGGAGGCGGTGACGATCACGCGGGTGTCGCCGAAGACCACCAGCGCCGAGCCCTCGGGATGCCGGAGGTAGTCCTTGACGATCTCGACGGGGCGAAGGTCTCCGGGACCCCGGCCGTGGCTACGCATGCTCGCCTCCCTGGAACTCGAGCGGCCGGCTGGCCGCGCGAGGGCGCGAAACCTACCGCGAAAGCTCGATCGCGGGAACCTGGGATCGCGGGGTCGCGCCCCCAAGGGCCGGGCGCGGCCTACGGGGTCCCGGCGTCCGCCCGGCGGGCGAGGATCTGCCCGGCGAAGTCCTCGATCCCGAAGGCGAGGGCCGCGGCGATCGCCTCCTGCTCGGCGCCGGTGGCGAGCTTGGCCGCCTCGGCGGCGTGGGAGAGGTAGCCGATCTCCAGCAGCACCGCGGGCATCGCCGCCCCCTCGAGGACCACGAAGGGCGCCTGGTGGACGCCGCGGTCCTTCCGGCCGGTGACGGCGAGGAGCTTGCCGTGGAGCGCGTAGGCGAGGCGCGAGGAGTCGGCGTGGGCCTGGGACCGGGCGAGGTCGGCGAGGATGGCGTCGACCGCGCCGGCGGGCCCGGCGGCACGGGCGGTCTCGCCGTCGGCGTTCTCCGCCCGGGCGACCGCGAGGGCCTCCGCGCCGGTGGCCTCCGCGGAGAGGAAGTAGGTCTCGACCCCGTGGGTCCGGCCCCGGAGCGGCTCGGGCATCGAGTTGGCGTGGATGCTGACGAAGAGGTCGGCGCCCTCGCGGTTGGCCAGGGCGATCCGGGCCTCGAGGGGCAGGGCCACGTCCTTCGCGCGGGTGAGCAGCACCCGGTGCCCCTCCGCCTCGAGCTTCGCCGCCAGCTTCCGGGCCACCGCCAGGCAGACGTCCTTCTCCTTGAGGCCGGCGTCGGAGACGGCCCCGTCCTTGTCGCCGCCGTGGCCCGGGTCGATCGCCACCACCAGCCGGCCCTCGGCCGGGGAGGCCGCCGGCAGGAGCAGGAGGAGAAGACACGATAGGAGGGCCCGGAGGCGTCGCATCGGCCGGGGAAGATACCAGACGGTCCCGGGGCTCCCAAGGCGACGACCGCCCGGCCGCAGGCCCGGGCGTCGGCTGGAAGGCATTCACTTCCGGTGAGAGGCACCGACACGGCGAGACCGGCGCTCCCCGGGAGGCGCGGGGGCCGCTGGACGAGCGAGCGCCTGACCCCGGAGCGCCGCGGCGCGGCCCTACGCGACCTGGATCACCGGCCGGCCGGCGACGAGCGTGCCGATCGGCGCGGCCGCCAGCGTCTTTCCCTCCAGCGCCGCCAGGGTCCGGGCCAGCTTCCGCGGGGGCACGGCGGCGAGGAGGCCGCCGTTGGTCTGGGCGTCGGCGAGGAGGAGCCGGAGATGCGGCTCGACCGAGGCCGCGAACTTCACCCATTTCCCGTAGTGCGCCAGGTTGGCGCGGGTGCCGCCGGGGAAGACGTCGTCGGCGGCGAACTTCCTGGCGGCCTTGAGGATCGGCACCTTCGCCGCGTCGATCCGGGCGCCGAGCTTCGAGCCGGCGCAGATGTTCCGGAGGTGCCCCAGGAGGCCGAAGCCGGTGACGTCGGTCATCGCCGTGGCCACGGGCGCGAGGATCTCTCCGGCGGTGCGGTTCAGGGTCCGCATCAGCCGCACCACCTCGCGGGCCTCGCGCTTCCCCAGGAGCCCGCGCTTCAGCGCGGTGGTGAGGACGCCGGAGCCCAGGGGCTTGGTCAGCACCAGCACGTCGCCGGGGCGGCCGTCGGCGTTGGAGCGAACCTTCCGCGGATCGACGATCCCGGTGACGGCGAGGCCGAACTTCGGCTCCTTGTCGTCGATCGAGTGGCCGCCGATGATCGGCGCCTCCGCCTCGTCGGCCACCTCGCTCGCGCCCTGGAGGATGGCGGTGAGGGTGGAGAGCGGCAGGGTCTCCCGGGGGAAGCCGACGATCGAGAGCGCATACAACGGCCGGCCGCCCATCGCGTACACATCGGAGAAGGCGTTGGCGGCGGCGATGCGTCCGAAGTCCTTGGGGTCGTCGACGATCGGGGTGAAGAAATCCACCGTCCCCACCAGCGCGTGGCGGGAATCGAGGCGATAGATCGCCGCGTCGTCGCTGGTGGTGGTGCCGACCAGGACGTTGGGGTGGACGACCTTGGGTAGGCGACGCAGGACCTGCGCCAACTCCGCCGGGCGGAGCTTGCAGGCTCAGCCGGCGCCGTGGCTGAGCTGGGTCAGCCGGACCTGCTCGAGGAGCTTCTCGGCCATGGGTCGAACGGGGCTCAGGCCCCGCGGATGTAGTCCTTCTTGAGGAGCGAGAGGAGCGCCGCCGAGGTCTCGTAGTCCGAGTGCGGGGAGCGGTCGAGGATCACCGCGGTCGAGCCGTAGTTGTAGATGAGCTGGAGCACGTCGAGCTGGACGGCGTTCAGCTCGCGGAGCGGCGGGACCAGGGGCATGGCGACCAGGAGGCCCGTGGAGCGGGAGGGCAGCTCCTTCTCGATCCGTCGCAGCTCGTCGAGCTGCCGGAGTCCCTCCATCAGCAGCGCCTCGGTGGAGCCCTCGAGCTCCTGGGGGAAGGTCTCGCCCTCGGGGAGCGGGTCGAGGGAGAACGAGCCCCGATCCCAGAGGATCATCCGGAAGAAGGACTTGGCCGGGGCGACGTCTCGGTTTCCGTCGATGGTGGCGTAGATGGACCGGCCCTGCCGGAGATAGATGCGGCCGTCGTGGCCGCCGGACTGCACCACCAGCATCCCGGTCTTCTTCGAGGTCTGGAAGAGCTGGAGCAGGTCGGGGAGGGGCACCTCCTCGAGCCTCCCGGCCATCGCCCCGCCCCGGGGCCGCTCGGCGGCGCCGATGGCGTCGAGCTTGGAGCGGGCCTCGTGGGCCTCCATCGGCTTCGCGCCCGCGTCCTGGACGATCAGCTTCAGGATCGAGGTGCCGATCAGGATCCGGTCGCCTTCCTTGAGCCGCGACTGCTTCACCTTCTCGCCGTTGACGAAGGTGCCGTTGGTCGAGCCGAGGTCGGCGATGGTGACGGCGTCCCCGGCGATGGTGATCCGCGCGTGCTTGCGGCTCACCATGTCCTCGACCAGGACCATGTCGAGCTCGGACGAGCGCCCGATCAGGATCTCCTTGTCGGCCCGGAGCGGGAACTCGCCGCCCTGGTACTTGCCGGAGATGAACCTCAGCGCGTAGCTCTTGCCGGTCGTCGCGGTCACGGCCAGGACCTCGAGCGGAGCGATCGCCCCGCATCAGACTGGAGGGCCATCCAGGGTACGAAAGACCACGGGTATCCGCAACGTTTCCGCCGGTCGGACCGGCGCCGCGGCGGACCTACCGTGGCTCCCGCACCATCTTCAGGTACATCTCCGCGTGCCGGTTCCCCGGGGAGCGGGCGAGCACGTCCTCCCAGGTGGCGATCGCCTCCTCGCGGCGGCCGGCGCCGAAGTAGGCGAGGCCGAGCGCCACCCGGGCCGGCAGGTAGGAGGGGTGGGTCTCCACCGCGTAGGTCAGCTCCCGGATCGCGCCGTCCCGGTCTCCCTTTTCCCGGTGGGTGTTGGCGAGCCGGACCCGGATGTCGACGAAGGTGGGCGATAGCTCCAGCGCCCGGGTG
>JAEZJH010000359.1 GCA_023436385.1 Pseudomonadota bacterium | reverse complement strand
TCACCGTGAAGAAGGCGGGCTACCTCGAGGCGCGGCTCGCCTCGGAGGGCGGCGAGCCGGCGCACTTCAACGTGAAGCTCTTGCGGCGCCGGTAGGCGTGGCGGCGCCGCCGGAGACCCGGCCCCAGGCGGCGAGCACGTCCCGCTGGGCGATCACGCCGATCAGGCGATCGGGATCGTCCCGGGAGACCACCGGCAGGACGCTGGTGTCGGCCACCACCAGGCGCTGGAGCGCGGTCTCGAGATCGTCGTCCTCGAAGAGCCGGACGGCGATCGGCCGGGCCAGCTCCTTGGCCACCACCAAGTCGGCGAGGGCCTCCTCGAAGAAGACGCCGCGGACGTCCTGGACCCGCAGCATCCCGATCGGCCTTCCCGTCTCGTCGACCACCGGAAACGAGGGGTGATCGGAGACGCCGATCACCTCCACCACCGCGCGGAAGGGGAGCGAGTCGGGGATGGTGAGCGGGTCACGGGTCATCGCCTCGCCGACCCGGAGCGAGCGGAGCACCACCTGCTCCCGGGACGGCTTCCTCACGATCCCGCGCCGGGCCAGCTTGGCGGTGTAGATCGACTCGCCGCCGTGGAGCCGGTGCATGATCGCGGAGGCGATCCCGCAGGTGATCATCAGCGGCAGGATGATCTCGTAGTTCCCGGTCAGCTCGAAGAGCATGACGATGCCGGTGAGCGGCGCCAGCGTCGCCCCCGCCACCACCGCGCCCATGCCGACCAGCGCGTAGGCGCCGGCGCTGGCGGTGGTGGCCGGGAAGAGCAGGTGCACCACCGTACCGAAGGCGCCGCCCAGGGTGGCGCCGAGGACCATCGCCGGGAAGAACGAGCCGCCCGAGCCGCCCGAGCCGAGGGTGAGGGAGGTGGCGACCAGCTTCGCCGCCAGCGCGGTGACCAGGGTCGCCAGGCCGAGCTGGCCGAGGAGCGCCGCGTTCATCGTCTCGTAACCGGTGCCCATCGCCCGGGGAGCGACGAGGCCGAGCACGCCGAGGAGCGCACCGCCCACCGCCGGCTTCCAGTGGGCCGGCAGGCTCGCCAACCGCTGCCCGAGCCGGCCGGCGGCGGCGCCGGCGAAGACGTTCTCCGCGTAGTCGAGGGACTTCACGTAGAGGAGCGAGACGGCACCGGCGATCACCCCGAGGATCGCGTAGGGGAAGATCTCCAGGCCGGAGACCATCTCGTAGGCGGGCCGGGCGATCTCCTGCACTTGCCCGATCAGCGACTGGGCGGTGATCACCGAGGTGACGGAGGCGAGGACGATCGGCGCGAAGGAACGGACGCCGAAGTCGAGGAGGATGATCTCCAGGGCGAAGATGGTGCCGGCGATCGGCGCGTTGAACGAGGAGGCGATGCCGGCGGCGGCGCCCGCGGCCACCAGGGTGGTGAGGCTGCCGCGGGTGACCTGGAGGTGCTGGCCGATGGCGCTGCCCACCGTGGCGCCCACCTGCACCACCGGCCCCTCGCGGCCGACCGAGCCGCCGGAACCGATGGAGATGGCGGCGGTGATCCCCTTCCAGATCGCCACCCGGGTCGGGATCTTCCCGCCGTGGGCGTGGACCGCCTCGATCACCTCCGCGACGCCGTGGCCCTTCGACTCCGGGGAGAAGTGGCGGATCAGGAGGCCCACCGCCAGACCGCCGGCGGCGGGGATGATCACCACCAGCCACCACGGCGCCTGCTCGATCAGCGCGGCGAGGCCCAGGTGCGTGTGGGGGAACGAGCGGTTCAGCGCGGCGAAGAGGGTGAGCGGGTAGAAGAGCGCGAGGCCCGCGGCGAGGAGCTGGGCGAGGCGGAGGAACTGCCGTTCGCCGCCGGGGCCGCGGAGCTCGATCGGCGTGTGGTGCCGGAGGCGATCGAGGGCGAGGAGCCCGGCGATCACCATCCCGCCCACCACCAGGTACTCGACGTGCCAGCGGGCGTGGACCAGCTCCTCGAGGAAGCGGGCGCGGAACGCCTCGCCCTTGGGACCGGGCGCCACCGCCAGGGCAAAGGCCCGGGTCCGGAAGAAGAGCAGGTGGAAGAAGGCGATCGCGTTGGCGAAGAGGCCGGTGGCGATGCCGGCATAGACGCCGACGATGGCCGAGACCAGGAGGACGAGGGTCGGTTCGGACGGCGTGGCGAGTTGGAGCTTCCAGCCGCCCTTGCGCTTTACGTGCGGTTCCACGGGGCCGGCCAGGGTACTCCGGGAGGCGCCGGGTGCCTAGCCCCGGGGGAGCGGGATCGCCGGGCGCTGCCCGGGGGCCCGGGCCCGGTGTAGATTGCCGCCGTGAAGACCAACGCCGCCCGCGCCCTCGACAAGCTGGGAATCGCCTACGAACTCCGGGAGTACGAGGTCGACCCCGACGACCTCACCGCCGAGACCGTCGCCCGCAAGGTGGGGATGCCGCCGGAGCAGGTGTTCAAGACCCTGGTCTGCCGCGGCGATCGGAACGGCGTGCTGCTCGCGGTGGTGCCGGGCGACCAGGAGCTGGATCTCAAGGCCCTGGCCCGCCTCACCGGCGATCGCAAGGTGGACACGGTGTCGCTCAAGGAGGTGCAGCCGCTCACCGGCTACATCCGCGGCGGCGTCACCGCCCTCGCCTGCAAGAAGGACTACCCGGTCTTCGTCGACGAGACGATCGAGCTGTTCGACGTGGTCTCCGTCTCCGCCGGGATGCGGGGAATGCAGCTGCTCGTCGCGCCCGCCGACTACCTCCGGGCGGTGAAGGGCGCGGTGGGGCCGATCGCGCGGGCGAAGGAGGCGTAGGCCTCCGCGGTCTGGGCTCCTGCGTCAGCGACTCCCGGGCGCCGCGTATTCGGCCGGTCTCCGCCCACGGCCAGCGACAGGTCCTCCTGCGGAATCACCGAACCACACGCTCTTTGGCAACGCCGCGTGACCGTAAGGGGACTCGAAATCTCCAGAGGTCTTCCACCTTGTTCCATCTTGGTGCTGTTTTGCAAGATGTAACGATAAGCAGACAAACAGTTGAGCATCGAATGTTGCGCACCCTCGAACAAGCGGGGGAGCGTGCCTCCATCCGCCCCCTGAAGCGGGCGGATGAGTGCCCGCGTCCAACCCGGGCAAAGGAGGATTCGATGAGGTC
>JAEZJH010000325.1 GCA_023436385.1 Pseudomonadota bacterium | reverse complement strand
GAGTTGTAGGTGATTCAAATCCCATCGCTTCTTGCCGATCGGTGTTCTGGGGCGGGTCCGAGGGCGGCCGTGTCGGGCCTCGGCATTCCACACGCCGGCGGTTCCCCGGCCTTCATCCCGTTCCAGTCAGTCCTACCATCGCCACTTGGTCCGGCTCCGGACGGCGCAACTTCATCGATGTCGACGGCGCGGTCGTACGGGTCGACCACCTTGCGGGACCTGATCAACCCCCCGAGCGCGGGGCCGGAGTCGACTACAACCAGAACCGCTGGGGCTCCACCCTGGCGTCGGTGTATTCGGTGCGTCCGAAGCTCGAGGCCTCCGTCTCCACGCCGGTGACATGGGAGGAGGTCGAGCGGGGGATCGAGATCGGCGACTTCACCCTGGCCGACGTCCCGGACCGGGTCGAGGAGCGGGACGACCTCTGGTGCCCGCCCACCGGCGGCGACCGCTACGACCTCGCCCCGCTCCTCGGCGCCGTGGCCCGCTTCCTGCCGCCGGGCGATGTCTCCCGGGCCTGATGCACAGACTCGCCCCATGGATCGCGCCCTGGCCCTGATCGCCCACGACGCGAAGAAGGGAGCCCTGGTCGACTGGGTCCGGGCCCACCGCGACCTCTTCGCGCGCTACCCGCTGGTCACCACCGGCACCACCGGCCGAACCCTCGAGGAGCGGGCCGGCGTGCGGGTCCGGGAGAAGCTCCTCTCCGGGCCCCTCGGCGGCGATCAGCAGATGGGCGCCCGGATCGCGGAGGGCCGGGTGATCGCCGTGGTCTTCTTCCGCGACCCGCTCACCGCCCAGCCCCACGAGCCCGATGTCTCCGCGCTGATGCGGATCTGCGACGTCCACGGGGTGCCGCTGGCCACCAACCTGGGGGCGGCCGACGCGGTCCTCGCCTGGCTCGAGCGCGAGGCGCCACCCCACTGCCCCGATCCCGACGCCACCTGACCCGAGGCGCCCGGGACGAGCGCTCCCCGCTCCGGTCGCGCCCGGGCCGAAGGACCGGCCCACCGTCCGGACGCCCGGTCCCGCCCGGTCGGTGCCCCGTGTCCCGACCCCACACATCCGTTCCCGACACATACATCGCCGCCCCACCGGGGAACGCCGCGACGCAAGAACGCCCGTCACGCAACCCCGGCGGGGCCCAAGCATCCGAGCCGCGCGGGAATCCGCTGGCCAACCCCGCCTCCCCGCGTATTCTCCCCTCCGATGGAAAACTTGCTCTTCGCGCGCGCCCAGATGGGCATGTCGCTCGCGTTCCACATCCTCTTCGCCTGCGCCGGCATCGCCATGCCGCTCCTCATGGTGATCGCCGAGGTGGCCTGGCTCCGCACCGGTAAGGGCGTGTACCACGACCTCACCCGCGCCTGGGCCAAGGGCACCGCGGTGCTGTTCGCCGTCGGCGCCGTCTCCGGCACCGTGCTCTCCATCGAGCTGGGGCTCCTCTTCCCGCGGTTCATGGAGCACGCCGGCCCGATCATCGGCATGCCCTTCTCGCTCGAGGGCTTCGCCTTCTTCGCCGAGGCGATCTTCCTGGGCGTCTACCTCTACGGCTGGGACCGCATCAAACCCTGGCTCCACGTGGGCGCCGGCGTGCTGGTCGCCATCTCCGGGGCGATGAGCGCGGTCTTCGTGATCATCGCCAACGCCTGGATGAACGCCCCCCGTGGCTTCCGCTTCGAGAACGGCGAGTTCCTCGACATTGACCCGATCGCCGCGATGGGGACGCCGATGGCGCCGCACCTGATCATCCACATGCTGGTCGCCGCCTACATGGGCACGGCCTTCGCGGTGGCGGGGATCCACGCCGCGGTGCTCCTGAAGAGCCCCCGGAGCAGCTTCCACCGGAAGGCCTTGGGGATCGCCCTCTCCCTCGCCATCCCGATGGCGCTGGTGCAGCCGCTGGTCGGCGACTGGTCGGCGAAGCAGGTGGCCACCCACCAGCCGGCGAAGCTGGCGGCGATGGAGGGCCAGTACCGCACCGAGGCCGGCGCGCCGCTCCGCATCGGCGGCATCTCCGACGACGAGGCGATGGAGACGAGGTTCGCCATCGAGATCCCCGGCGGCCTCTCCTTCCTCGCCTTCGGCTCCTTCGACGCCACCGTAAAGGGCCTCGAGGAGTTCCCGCGGGACGAGTGGCCGCCGACGGCCACCCACTACTCCTTCCAGATCATGGTGGGCCTGGGGATGGCCCTGCTCGCCCTCTCGCTCTGGGCGGTCCTGCTCTGGTACCGGAAACGCGACCTCACCATCTCCCGGAAGTTCCTGATCGCCACGGTGATCGCCTCGCCCTTCGGCTTCCTGGCGGTGGAGTTCGGCTGGTTCGTCACCGAGTTCGGCCGGCAGCCGTGGGTGATTTACAACGTGCTCCGCACCGCCGACACGGTGACCCCGATGCCCGGCCTGGTGGTGCCGTTCACCGTCTTCACCCTGGTCTACCTGGGCCTGGCCGCGGCGGTGATCGCCATCCTCTACCGGCAGGTGCGCCGTAGCCCCGACGCGATCGCGCGGGAGGAGGTGGTCCCGTGACTCTGCCCGACGCCCTCGCGGCGGTAATGCTGATCGCCCTGATCGTCTACGCGCTCCTCGGCGGCGCCGACTTCGGCGGCGGGGTCTGGGACCTCTTCGCCCGCGGCCCCCGGAAGCGCGAGCAGCGGGAGGCGATCACCGAGGCGATGGCCCCGGTCTGGGAGGCCAACCACGTCTGGCTGATCGTGGTGGTGGTGGTGCTCTTCACCTGCTTCCCGATCGCCTTCGCGGCGATCGCCACCGCGCTCCACGTGCCGCTCGCCGGCCTCCTGCTCGGGATCGTCTTCCGCGGCTCGGCCTTCACCTTCCGCCACTACGACACCCTCGCCGGCAACCAGCTGCAGCGGCGCTGGGGCCGGACCTTCGCGGTGGCCAGCATGATCTCCCCGGTGCTCCTGGGGATCGGCCTGGGGGCGGTCACCGCCGGGATCGAGCTGGAGAACGGCGCGCCGGTGGACGGCTTCTTCCGGCCCTGGCTCGGCCTCTTCCCCTTCGCGGTGGGGCTCTTCGCCCTGGCGCTCTTCGCCTTCCTCGCCGCCGCCTACCTCACCAACGAGACCAGCGATCCGGCCCTTGCCGGCGACTTCCGCATCCGGGCCCTCTGGGCCCTGGGGGTGACGGTGGTCCTGGCCGCGGTCTCCGCCCTCGCCGCCGGTCCCGGCGCCGCCCACTTCGGCGCCCGGCTCCTCGGCTCGTGGTGGACCTTGCCGCTCCTCGGCGGCACCGCCCTGGCGGCGGCGCTGGCGGGCTTCGCCCTCTGGACCCGGCGCTTCGGGATCGCCCGGATCGCCGCCGGCGCGGTGGTGACCCTGGTGATCCTGGGCTGGGGCGCGGCGCAATACCCCTACCTGGTCTACCCGAACGTGACGATCGCCGGGGCGAGCGCCCCCGATCTCACCCTGAAGCTGGTGCTCTACGCCCTGGCCGGGGGGTCGGTGATCCTGCTCCCGTCGCTCTACGCGCTGTTCCGGATCTTCAAACGGGAGCCCGCCTTCGAGCCCCTCGACCGCGGCGGGAGCGACCGGCGGTCCGTACCGTAGCCCGTCGGGTAGGCGTATTCACGACCGCATACGGAACCCGGAGGCGGGCCCCTGCCCGCCCTTCGCTCGCCCGGCTATGCTGCTGGGGTCGCAGTCGCGCGGGAGGTTCCGATGAGTTCCGTTTCTCGCAGCTATGGCCGCCTGCTCCTGGCGGCGCTGGTCGCCACGGCGGTCGCCGCCTGCGGCGCGGAGTTGGACCGGGATGCCGTCGGGCTTCCCGACGGCACCGGGAACTACCCCACCGGCCAGACGGAGTTCGTCTCCGGGAGTCCCACCGGCGGCGACGTCCTCTCCCCGGGCCGCGGCGAGGAGGATGCGGGGAACGGCGCCGGCGGCGCGGGAGCGCCCACGGGCGACGGCGGCGGCGGGCAGGCCCGCACGGTGGAGGAGGCGGACGTGGTCCGCCTCGACGGCGACACGCTTTACGTGTTGAACCAGTATCGCGGCCTGCAGATCGTCGACCTGACCGATCGCCACCACCCGCGGCTTTTGGGCAGCGCCCCGGTCCGCGGCTACCCGGTCGAGATGTATATCCGTGACGGCCGGGCCTACGTGATCACCAGCAACTACTACGACGTCTTCTACGCGGAGACCGACGCCGCGGTGCAGACCTTCCGCGGCAGCCTGATCGTCATCGTCGACGTCGCGAACCCGGCCGCACCGGCGATCCTCGGACGCATCCCGGTGGAGGGCAACATCACCGACACCCGTATCGTCGGCGACGTGCTCTACGCCGTCTCCAACCGCTACGCCTGGTACGACTATTACAACACCGCCGACGACACCTCCGCGACGGTGATCCTCTCGGTGAACCTGGCGAACCCGGCGGCGGCGACGGTGGTCGACCGCGAGCAGTTCCCGCTCGAGAACTACGGCTGGAACAACCACGTCCACGTGACGCCGACCACCATCCACGTGGCCACGCCGTATTACGACTACGAGAACGGCTACGAGTACCGGACCCAGCTGCAGGAGGTGGACATCTCCGATCCGGGCGGCCAGATCGTGCTCCGCGGCTCGGCCGACGTGCCGGGGATGGTCCCCTCCCGCTGGGCCCTCGACGAGTACGACGGCGTGCTCCGGGTGGTCACCGGCCCGGGCTGGGGCAACGGGAACCCCGAGCTGTCCACCTTCGCGATCGGCGCCGGCGGCACCCTCACCCAGCTCGGCCACCTCACCCTCTCCCTGCCACGCCCCGAATCCCTCACCGCGGTCCGCTTCGACGGCATCCGCGGCTACGTGGTCACCTTTGAGCAGGTCGATCCGCTCTTCGTCCTCGACCTCACCGACCCCGCCGCTCCGGTCCAGCGCGGCGAGCTGGAGATGCCGGGCTGGCTCGATCACCTGGTCCCGCGCGGCGATCGCCTGGTCGCCCTGGGCCACGACAACAGCACCGGCAACGGCGACTGGCGCCTCTCCGTCTCGCTCTTCGACGTCACCGACATCACCGCCGCGCCCATCCTCCTCGACCGCGTCTCCTTCGGCGGCGACTGGGGCTGGGTCCCCGACGACGTCGACGACCGGGACAAGGTCTTCAAGGTCCTCGACGACCTGGGCCTGGTGATGGTGCCGTTCCACTCCTACGGCTTCGACCAGACCACCGGCTACTACACGCACCAGGGCGGCGTGCAGCTGGTCGACTTCAGCCGGACCGACCTCACCCTCCGCGGCCTGGTCGAGGGCGGCGGCAGCGTGCGCCGGGCGCTGGTGTCGGGCGACCGGATCCTCACCGTCTCCGACGAGAAGCTGCAGGTGGTGAACGCCACCAACCGCGACGCCCCGAAGATCGTCGGGGAGCTGGATCTCGCCCGGAACGTCCTCGAGTTCGCCGAGGTCAACGGCGTCGGCGTGCAGCTGGTCGGCGACTGGTGGAGCGGCGACACCCGCCTGGTGGTGGTGCCGCTCGCCGATCCGGATCTCGGCGCCCCGCTGGCGGAGGTGCAGGTCACCGCGCCGTACTCGCGGATGTTCGTGAACGGCCGCTACGTCTACCTGGTCTCGAACGACTGGCGGACCCAGAAGGCGACGGTGCGGATCGTCGACTTCGCCACGCCGACGGCGCCGGTGGTGACCGGCGAGACGGTGCTGCCCTTCCTCTCCTACTGGTACTACGGCTGGTGCTGGTTCCAGCCCTGGTACTACGGCGGCGACGAGGTGACGCAGGTCGGCGGCGACAAGCTGGTCTTCCACGTGCGCCCGTACTCGTACTGGTACTACGACGCCGCCGAGGGCGGCACCGACAAGGGTGAGGGCCAGCCCGATCACGATCGCCTCTACGTGGTGGATCTCGCCGACCCGACGGAGCCGGCGATCGCCGCGCGGGTCGACCTCTCCAACGACATGGGGTGGGTCTACGGGCTCTTCGCCAAGGGCGACGTGCTCCACTTCTCGCACTACGAGGACGCCGGCCTCGCCACCAACGGCCAGCGGCTGGTCCGCTACTACCTCGACCGGATCGACCTCTCCGTGCCGTCGCAGCCGGTGACCCTGCCCAAGCTCAACGTCCCCGGCTACGTGCTCGGCGTCTCCGACGACCGGAACATCGCCTACACCCTCGACGTCACCTACTGGCCGTCGGTCGATCCGAACCAGGCCTACGACTACTCCCGCGCGCCCGCCTACACCCTGAACACGGTGCGGCTCCTCCCGCAGGTGGCGGTGCTCCTCGACCGGCTGCCGCTCAACACGCCGAACACCTGGATCAACCAGGTGTCGATCCAGGGGAACCGGGCGGTGTGGAACGGCTACCGCTCCTGGAACGACGGGGAAGGCTACCAGTACGAGAGCCGGTTGGGCGCCATCGACGTCACCGACCCGCAGGACCTGGAGTTGGGCGGCTCGATCGCCGCGCCGCACTACGGCTGGCTGCAGGCGTTCGTGGGGACCCGGGCCTTCTTCAACACCGGCTACCCGTCGGGCGTGGCGGTCTACAGCGTCGCCGACGCCGACGTGGTGACCCTCGAGTCGTTCACGCCGCTCGAGGGCTGGTCGAGCCAGGTGCGGGTCTACGGGACCAAGGCCTACGCGGCGTCCGGCTACTGGGGTGTGACGGTGATCCCGCTCGCTGCTCCGTAAATAGAGCCATCCGCGGTTGACTCCGACGCCCCGCTCCGCCTTCCCGGCGAGCGGGGCGTCCGCGTTCCTGCGCGCTCGCCCGGGGGCCTGGCAGTCCCGTCGGTGCACCGTCCCGACCGTGCGGCGATAGCTGCCGTGGTCCGCCCCGTAAACGGCCTCGCTCCCGCGACGCGAAGGTACAATCAGCTCACCCTGGGCCTCGCACCACGTCCCCCGCCCCGGCGGCGGCGGGGCCCCGCGGAGGCACCATGCCCTGGCCCGTCCGTCCCCGCCTGCTGATCGCCGCCCTGCTGGTCGCGTCGTGCTCGTCCGGCTCCGACACGAGACAGGAGGAGGAGTTGGTCGACGTCGGTCCGGCGCGGCTCGACTTCGGGCCGCGCTGGGTGGGGTCCTGGAACATCGAATCGCTCGAGCTCGTGAATCGGGGCCGGACCGCCGTCACGCTGGCGCTCGCGGACGTCCCCGAAGGCTTCGCGGGGATCTCACAGTTCGTGGAACTCGGCCCCGGCGAGCGGAAGCACTTCGAGCTGGTGTTCTCCCCGGGCGTCGAAGCCGCCTTCGGCGGCGACGTGATCCTGAGGAGCGAGGAGCGGGAGTACGTCGTGGAGGTGGCCGGCTCGGGCGTCCCGCCCGATCTCCGGATGGCAGAGGTCCTCGACTTCGGCGAGGTCGATGTCGACACCTCTCGGACGCTGCCGTTCGAGATCGAGAACGCGGCGGACCTCGAGGCCGACGACGTACGGACGGCGATCGCCGCTGACGACCTGGACGTCTACTCGATCGCCCAGGATGTCCGCTCGATCGCCTCCGGCGGGCGGGCCCGCCTGCAGCTGGAGTTTCGGCCCCGGGTCGAGGGCGTTTTCCTGGCCCGGCTCCACGTCGCCGCCTGCGCGGAGTGCGCGGTGACGTCGGTCCGGCTGCTCGGAACGGCCGTGGCAAGCCCCATCACCGCGCACCCGGGTAACCTCGACTTCGGCGTGGTCTCACCTGGCTCGAGCAGCGAACGGATCACCCGGCTCCGGAACGACGCGAAGTCCCCGGTCACCATCAAGCTGGTATTCGAAGGAGATGCGGCGTTCTCGCTCCCGGATGGACCGGGTGCGCTCGAACTCGGCCCCGGCGAGAGCACGGACGTCGCGGTGCGTTTCGCGCCGCGGGAACTTGGAGAGCTGCGCGGCAAGCTCGTCGTCCGGGGTCAGCTCGACCAAATGTACGCGAGCGTCGAACTGAGGGGCCACGGCGGCAGCGCCCTCCTCGCGGTGGAGCCGGATCCCCTCGTTTTCCCGGAGGGATTCGCCCGCCAGCGCCGCGAGGTGACCGCCCGACTCGCCAACCTCGGCCAGCCCGAGGAGACCCAGCTCCTGGCCGCCCGCGTCGAGGGCCCCGACGCTGCCGAATTCGAGGTGATGGCCGGGCCCCTCCCCGCGGCGATCACGCCCTCCGGCGTCGAGCTGACCGTGGCGCATGTCGGCCAGCGGGTCGGCACCGCGACCGCCACCCTGATCCTCGAGACCTCGTCGTTGGGACAGTCGCGCCTCGAGGTCCCACTCTCGGCGCCGGTGATCGACCAAGCCGGCTGCCAATTGATCTACGACGCTGGGCAGCTACGGTTCGGTCTGGTGAAGGTGGGGGTGGTCCACACGCGCGAGATGATTTTCCGGAATACCGGCTGGGGGCCGTGCACGTTTTGGGGACTGGACCTCGAGCCGCTCGACTCCTGGGCCGAGTTCAAGATCGTCGCCGGTCCCCTGGACGGCACCACCCTCGAGCCGGGTGAGTCGACACCGATGCGCGTCTCCTTCTTCGCGGCAGCTCCCACACCGGAGGTGAGTCGAGCGCGCCTTCACCTCTGGGGTCGGCCCTACTCTGATGCGTCGGGCTTCGCCGCCGACATCGAGTTGGAATTCGACCCGCGCCCGCTCGACTTCGGGAGCGCGGCCTTGGGTGAGGTCGCGATCCGGTCTGCCGCACTGGTCAATCGAAGCGACGTGTCGCATTACGTCCGCCGCGTCCGGGTCGCCCGCAGCGACTTCGTCTACCCTGCCAATCCAACCGTCTTGGGCGACGACGATGCTTCCTTCGGGGTCAGGCTCGCGGCGCAACTGCCCTTCGAGCTGCGTTCGAACGCCCGGTTGGACCTCGAGGGGACCTTCGCCCCGCGGCTGGCAGGACCGCTCTATGCCTGGCTGGAACTCTGGATCGACGAGTATCCCGAGGCGATGCTCGTCGATATGGCGGGTGTCGGCGTGCTCGAGCCGTGCGCGGTCTGCGAGCCGCTCTGGCCGAGCTGCCACGACAGCGTCGATTTGTCGCTGCCCAGCTCCGTCGCGCTATCCGTGAACCCGGGCACTCCGCCGGGAACTCGGGGCGACTGCAGTTGGGACGTGGTCGCGAGCCCGCAGATCTCCCGGGCGGCTGCGCCGGCGCCCGGCTGTGCGTCCTCGTTCACGCCGGACGTCAGCGGCGCCTACGCGCTCCTGCTCACCGCTACCGCCGAGGACGGTTCGATCGGGCATTGTATCAGCTGGGTGCACGCCCGTCCGCCGCCGGGAGTCTGGATCGAGCTGGGGGCGGATTAGAGCCCGCTGCACCTCGGCGCCCTGTCTCTCGACGCCGGAGCCGATCCGGAGGTCTTCGCCCATTGGTCCGATCCGCGTTACGTGGTCGAGCCCACCTCGAGCGGCTTCACGCTCCCGCTCGGCCCCTCGACCTTCTGGAAGGCGGAGGCCCCCCTCCGCATGCAGATCGGTGCCTTCGGCGGAGCGGATTCGGTCGCCGGCCGCAACCGGGTTAGCGTCAGAGTCTTCTGCGCGGGACAGTCGGCCGTGTTCGGGAACCAGGAGATCCTCCTGGTGGGCGACCCGGCGGAGCAGGGGGTCCGGTCGCTCGGCACGGTCTTCGGATGCCAATACATCAAGGACGATGGGCACCTTGTAGCTCCATAGCGCCGTATTGGAACCGCCCTCCTCCGCCGCGGGCTCGCGGCGAGGGAGGGCGGCAGGACCAGCAGCGGCCGGTGGCTACGCGGGCAGGAACGCGGTCCCGCTCGAACCGGGCTCGATCGCCTCGGAGAGCACCGAGCCGGGCGTCGAGCCGCAGACGTGGACGGCGCCGATCCCGGCCTCGAGACCGTCGAGGGCCTCCTCGACCTTGGGGATCATCCCGCCGGTGATCACGCCGCCGTCGATGTTCTCCTTGGCGGTGACCGGGGTCAGCATCGGGATCCGGGTGGCCGGGTCCTTCGGGTCCTTCATCACCCCGGGGACGCCGGAGACGAGCAGCAGCTTCGCCGCGCCCACCTTGGCGGCCAGCTTCGAGGCCACCACGTCGGCGTTGATGTTGAAGACGCCGCCCTCGTCGTCGCCGCCGATCGAGGCCACCGCCGGGACGTAGCCCGCGGCCGCGAGCGTGTCGAGGAGGTGCACGTTGATGGCGTGGACATCGCCGACCAGGCCCAGGTCCACCGGCTCCGGCGGCCCGCCGGTGATCTTCTTCGGCGGGCGGCGGGTGGAGTGGATCAGATGGCCGGAGATGCCGTGGAGGCCCACCGCGTTGACGCCCAGGCGGCGCAGCTCGGCGACGACGTCGACGCTCACCTCGCCGGCGAGCGTCATCTTCATCACCTGCAGCACCTTCTCGTCGGTGACCCGGCGGCCGGCGATCTTCACCGGGGCGAGGCCGAGCCGCTCGGTGAGGGCGGTGGCCTGGGGCCCGCCGCCGTGGACGACGCAGACCTTGACGCCGGCCTCGGCGAAGGCCCGCACCGCCTCGGCGACGCCGTCGAGGCCACCCGGCCTCACCAGCTCGCCGCCGATCTTGACGACGAACCACTGGCCGCGGAACGAGGCGAGGTTGGCGCTCACGGCCACTGCCCCGGCTGGCGGAGGCTCTCCGCCTCCTCGAAGCCCATCATCACGTTGAAGGCCTGGACCGACTGGCCGGCGCCGCCCTTCACCAGGTTGTCGATGGCGGAGAAGCAGACCACGGAGCGGCGGCCCGCGAACGGCTCGGAGACGGCGAAGCCGACCTCGACGTAGTTCGACCCGTAGACCGCGATCACCTCGGGCTGCCGGCCGCTGGTGATGCGGATGAACGGCTCGCCGGCGTAGGCCTTCTTGAAGGCGTCGGCGATCACGTCCTTGGTCACGTGCTCCGGCACGTCGACGAAGCTCGAGGCGAAGATACCCCGGGGCAGCGGCGCCGAGACCGGCACGAACTCGAGGGACATCTCCTTGCCGCCCGCCTTCTTGAGCGTCTGGACGATCTCCGGGACGTGCTGGTGGGTCAGCGTCTTGTAGGTCTTCATGTTGCTGGCGCGGAGCGGGTGGTGCGTGCCCAGCTGCGGCGCCGCGCCCGAACCGGACGAGCCGGTGGCCGCCACGGTGCGGATCGGGCCGGCGAGGAGGCCCGCCTTGGCCAGCGGGATCAGGCCCATGGCGATCGCGGTGGCGAAGCAACCCGGCGAGGCGACGTACCGCGCGGTGCGGAGCTGGTCGCGGAACAGCTCCGGCATGCCGTAGACGTAGTTGCCGAGCATCTCCGGGCAGGGGTGCTCCGCGTAGAACTTCCGGTACTCGTCGACGTTCTCGAGCCGGAAGTCGCCGGACATGTCGACGATCTTCACGCCGGTGTCGAAGAGCTCCATCGCCACCTTGGCGGTGACCTTGTGGGGCAGCGCCATGAAGACGACGTCGACGCCCTTGGCGGCCTCCTTGGCCGGCATCTCCTCGAAGACGAGGTCGGTGACTCCCGCCAGGTTGAAGTGGACGTCGCTCACCTTCTTGCCGATGTTGTCGGCGGCGGTGACCCGCACCACCTCGACGCCCGGGTGGAAGAGGAGCCGGCGCAGGATCTCCGCGCCGCCGTAACCGGTTCCGCCGATGAGCGCGACCTTGACCTTGTTCGCCACGAGGTAACCCTCCGTTTCGTCCCGGCCCGGCGGGGCCGGGAAGATGGCGAAACCTATCGCGATTGGAGGGGCTTCCCAAGGGGCTCGACGGCGTTCCACCGTGGGCCTGTGGGCGGCGCCCGGAAGGGCGGTTTCGGCTTCCCCGGGGACGGCGGCCGGCCGTGGCGTGGGTCAGCGCTCGAAGGTCTCGCAGGCGGTCCCGCAGCCGCCGCCGGCGATCCCGTGGCAGCTCGTCCCGTCGAGACATTCGGCGCAGGGAGTGACCGCCCCGCCGTCGGCCCGGTCGCAGGCGTCGACACAACCGAACACATCCATGGTGAGGAGCTGGTTGCAGAAGTCGAGCTTGCCGCAGGCCTTCTCGCAGTCGTCGGCGCAGCCGGCGACGAGGAGGGCGGCGGCGCCGAGGAGCGCCGGGAGTACGCCTCGCTTCACGGCACCCCCAACGCCCGGGCCAGCTCACCGGGATCGGTACGCGGGGCCTCACAGGCGAAGGCCCGGCAGACGTACGCCGCCGCCTGGCCGGCCACCGGACCGCGACCGGCCAGGGCCGGACCCACCGGCCGGTCGGCGGCGAAGGCGACGATCTCCGGGTGGAAGCCCCGGCGGGCGGCGGCGAGGAGCGCGTCGCGGTCGGGCCCCGGCGCGCCGAGCACCGCCACCTCGACGATCCCCTCGACCAGGAGCGAGGCGGCGCA
>JAEZJH010000318.1 GCA_023436385.1 Pseudomonadota bacterium | reverse complement strand
CAAGCCGGGTGCTACACCCGCTCCGCCGGGTCGATCCCCGCCATCAGCAGCCCCCCGGGGAGCCGCGGGAAGAGCGTGGTACTCCACCGGGGCATCACCTCCCGGGCCTCGGCGACCGCGCGGATCTGCCAGACCGGCGTGGGGTTGAGGAGGAGGGCCGCGTCGCCCTCCCGGTCCGGCGCGAGCACCCGCTCGATCGCCTCGTCGGCGCTCCCGACGAAGGCCAGGTTCTCACCGGACTCCGGGGCATCGGGATCGATCCCCAGCACGTTCCGGAGCACCAGGCCGTCGAGCAGCTCGACGTCGAGGGATCGGAGCGTCGGGTTCCGGGGCAACGCGGCGACGTGGGCCAGGTCGATCCCCTCCTTGAGCACGAGGAGGCGGAACCGCCGATCCCGGGTCAGGGCGAGGAACGCGTGGGCGGAGCGGCCGGCCTCGGCGAGGCGGCGCAGGGCCCACGCCCGCCCGGCCCGCCCGACGGGATCGACCTCCAAAGGCTCGATCTCGAAGTGCTCGTCGAGGACGGCGAAGAGCTTCCCCGGATCGAGCGCCGGCAGCCCCCGGACCACGCGATGGGTGGCGTGGATCGCCAGCCCCGGGTCGGCCATGGAGGTGAGGCAGGCGAGGACCCAGCGGTGGGCGCCGTCGCGCCCGGCGCCCCGGTCCTCGCACCAGCGGGCGTAGGCGAGGGACGAGAGGTAACGGTGGTGGCCGTCGGCGATCAGCACGCGGAGCGGCGCGAGCTCCCCGACGAAGCCCTCGATCCAGGCCCGGTCGTCGATGCGCCAGAGCCGGTGCTCCGTCCCGTCGTAGTCGGTCCGGGCGACGGCGTCGGGCGGGCGCGCCACCGGGGCGGCGAGCCGGACGGCGATGTCGCCCCGGTCGTCCGGGTAGAGCAGGTGGACGGGCGACACGTTCATCGCCGTCGCCTGGTAGAGGGCCAGCCGGTCCCGCCAGGGCCGCTCCTCCGTCCGCTCGTGGGGAAGGACCACCCCGTCCTCGAAGGGCCGCAGCTCGAGCCGGGCGAAGACGCCGCGCCGGATTCGCTCCCTCCCCTCCTCCACGAAACGCTGCTCGGTGATCCAGAGTGCCGGCCGTTCGTCCCGGACGAGGACTCCCTCCGCGAGCCAGTCGCGCGCGAACCGGGCGGCACGGGCGTACCGGTCCTCGTCGGGCGGCCCCGCGCCGGGCCGCTCCCGCACCTTCTCCAGCCGGACGGCGTTGAGGGGATCCCGGGCCTCGAGGAGCTCGCGGGTGCGGTCGTCGATCTCGTCGAACGGCGGCGCCAGCACCCGGGAGAGGTCGGGCCGGCGGGCGAGGTCGAAGTGGACGGCGCGGAAGGGGCGGAGCGCGGGCATGGAGGACCCCGGGCCAACCTTGGCCACGGGCCGCCGCCGGCGCTACCGCGCGCCCCTGCCCCAGAGCACCGCCGGGATCGTCTTCAGGAAGATCTTGAAGTCGAGCCAGAGCGACCAGCCGTCGATGTAGGCCAGGTCGAGCCTGATCCAGGTCTCGAAGTCGACCTCGTTCCGGCCGCTGATCTGCCAGATGCAGGTGATCCCCGGCTTCACCGAGAGTCGACGACGCTGCCACCGCTCGTACTGGGCCACCTCCGCCGGAAGCGGCGGCCGGGGCCCGACCACGCTCATGTCCCCGACCAGGACATTCCAGAACTGTGGCAGCTCGTCGATCGAGGTCTTGCGGATGAACCGGCCGATCCGCGTCACCCGGGGATCCCGCGTGATCTTGAAGACCGGACCGTCCATCTCGTTCCGGTCCCGGAGCTCCCGGAGCCGGGCCTCCGCGTCCACCACCATCGAGCGGAACTTGTAGAGCGTGAACTCGCGACCGTTGAGGCCGCACCGGGTCTGCCGGAAGAAGACCGGGCCGCGATCGGTGAGCTTGATCGCCGCGGCCACCACCAGGAACAGCGGCGCGCAGACCAACAACGCGACGCCGCTCACCACGAGGTCGAAGGCGCGCTTCACCGCCAGCTTCACCGGGTCGGTGGGCGCGGAGGCGACGGAGATCACCGGCGTGCCGCCGACGTCCTCGAGGTCCACCTGGCCCGACCGGTAGGGCACGAACGAGAGGCAGAGCTTGGCGTCGAGGCCCAGGTCCTCGGTCACCTCGAAGGCCCGATCGAATCCGGGATGGTCGGTGCTGGCGCCGGCGAAGATCACCTCGTCCACCACCTCGCCCCGGAGCACCTCCTCCAGCCGGTCGAGGGTGCCCAGGGGTCGCACGCCCAGGGGAGGCGCGGTCCCGGGCTCCTCGACGACCAGGCCGACCAGCGTCCGATCCCCGTGGCGCCGCACCGCCTCGCAGATCCGCGCCGCGGCCTCGCCCGCCCCGACGACGATCACCCGGGTGCTCTCCTCCGGGTTGCCGAAGGCCAGGATCCGCACCAGCGCCCGAACCGCCACCGCCTGCAGGAAGGCGGTGCCCATGTAGAGCACGATCAGCGGCCGGCTCTGGTGCTGCTGCTTGAGGAGAAAGACCAGCGCGGCGAGGAGCACGCCGGTCCCCACCGCCGCCCAGAACACGGCGGCCAGTTCCTGGTGGAAGGGGCGCCGGCGGCCCCGATAGGCGCCCCCGAGCGAGGCCAGGAGCAGGAAGGCGGGGATCGCCACCGCGAGGAGCAGGAGGTAACGGTCCCAGTCGTAGAGCCCCGGGAGCCACCGCAAGTGGTACCGCACCTCGTAAGCGCCGAAGTACGCCACCACCAAAAGAAACACATCGGTGATGGCTGCGGTGATCCCTACGGTTCTCGCGGCCCTCGACACGTCACCCCCCGCCCAGCCCGCCGAAGAGCTTCAGGTAGCAACGCGTCCTCGACCTCGCAGGAGACTTGTCGGGTTTTCGGTACACCATCCGGTGGGTTAGTCTGCG
>JAEZJH010000307.1 GCA_023436385.1 Pseudomonadota bacterium | reverse complement strand
CGTAGAGCATCGGCGAGTCGAGGGAGATCGAGCCGCGATACAGGGTGGCGGTCCAGTTGAACACCTTCACCGCCGAGGGGATGGCCACGAAGAAGGTGAGGAAGCTGAAGATCATCGCCGCGAACTCGGACTGGCCGGACACGAACATGTGGTGTCCCCAGACCAGGAAGCCGAGCACGGCGATGGCCACCGACGAGAAGCCGACGAACTTGTAGCCGAAGATCGGCCGGCGCGAGAACGCGGCGATCAGCTCGGAGACGATCCCCATCCCCGGCAGGATCATGATGTAGACGGCGGGGTGCGAGTAGAACCAGAAGAAGTGCTGGTAGAGCACCGGGTCGCCGCCCATCGCCGGGTCGAAGATGCCGATCCCCAGCACCCGCTCCGCGATCAGGAGCAGCAGGGTGATCGCCAGGACCGGGGTGGCGAGGATCTGGATGATCGCCGTGGCGTAGAGCGACCAGATGAAGAGCGGCATCCGGAACCAGGTCATCCCCGGGGCCCGCATCTTGTGGGTGGTGACCACGAAGTTGAGTCCGGTGAGGATCGAGGAGAACCCGAGGACGAAGACCGCGGAGGTCATCATCACCACCGAGGTGTCGGTGGTGACCGAGTACGGCGTGTAGAAGGTCCAGCCGGTGTCGACCGAGCCGAGGACGATCGAGGCCAGGGCCATCACCGAGCCCAAGCAGTAGATCCAGAAGGAGAGCAGGTTCAGCCGGGGGAAGGCGACGTCGACCGCCCCGAGCTGCATCGGCAGGAAGAAGTTCCCCAGCGCCGCCGGGATCGACGGGATGATGAAGAGGAAGATCATGATCGCGCCGTGCAGCGTGAACGCCTGGTTGTACTGCTTGGCGCTCAGGAACTGCTGGCCCGGGAAGAGCAGCTCCAGCCGGACGAGGGTGGCGAAGAGCCCGCCCAGGAGGAACGCGATCAGGATCGCCACCAGATACATCACGCCGATCCGCTTGTGGTCGCGCGTGAAGACCCAGCTCTTCCAGCCGGTGGTGGCGTTGGCGTAGTGCACGGCGGGAGGGGTCCCCTCCACCGCCACGCCGCTCGAAGTCGGTGTCGTCATCGGTGCCACCTCGCTCCTAGCGGAGCCCCTTGATGAACTCGATCAGGGCCTGGATCTCGTTCGGCTTCAGCTGCCCCTGGTAGGTGGGCATCACCGGCTGGAACCCCTGCACCACCTTCGCCGTCGGGCTGAGCATCGACTCCCGGAGGTAGTCCTCGTCGACGGTCACCGTGCTGCCGTCGGTCAGCTGCTCCGACCTGCCGAAGACACCCTTGAACGTCGGGCCGATCTTCGGCGTGCCGTCGGTGGTGTGGCAGGTGAAGCAGGCCTTGGTCTGGAAGAGCTTCTCGCCGGCGGCGGCGGTGGGTTCGACGTCGGCGGACGCCTCCTCGAGCCAGGCCCGGAAGCCCTCCTCGGAGTGCACCACCACCTTGGAGGTCATCCCGGAGTGCGCGTCGCCGCAGTACTCCGAGCAGTAGATCTGGAACTCGCCCTCCTTGGTCGCCTCGAACCAGGTCGAGGTGTAGCGACCGGGGAGCACGTTCATCTTCTGCCGGAACTCGGGGACGTAGAACCCGTGGATGACGTCGGTGGAGTGCATGGTCAGCCGCACCGGCCGGCCCACCGGGACGTGCAGCTCGTTGGCGGTGAAGCCCTCCGGGTAGCCGAAGGTCCACGACCACTTCTGCGCGGTGACCGTGAGATCGAGCGCGCCCCGGGGCGGGACGTTCATGAACATGTAGCCCTGGAAGCCCCAGACGAAGATCGCCATCACCAGGATCACCGGGACCAGCGTCCAGGTCAGCTCCAGCGGCAAGCTGTGGCTGGGCGCCGGGGTGACGCCCTTCCGGCCCCGCCGGTAGCGGATGGCGAAGAAGATCACCAGGCCGGTGATCAGCAGGAAGAAGAAGGCCCCGAGCCCGTGGATGAACCAGAACAACGAGTCCACCCGCTCGGAGAACGTCGACGCCTGCTGGGGCAGGATCGCGGCATCAGCGAAGAGCATGATTTTCCTTCACCTCGTCCCGGCGGCGACGATTGCCGCGCCACAGGTAGAGGAGGAAGCCCCCGAGGCCCGCCAGGGTGAGCAGGCCTCCCAGCTTCATCACGTTGGTCGCGAAGAACACGTAGCTTCCGGCGCCGGGGTCGTAATGGAAGCAATACAAGAGCAGCCGGTCGACGGTGGTGCCGAGCTTCCCCTCCGCGGCCTCGAGGAGCGCCAGCCGGAGCGTGTTCGGCGGATACTCGATGCCGTAGAGGTACCGGGAGACCCGACCGTCGGGGGTGATCACGAAGATCGCCGCGGCGTGGGCCCACTGGGAGGTGCGCTCGTCCCAGCGGTAGCGGAAGCCGACCGCATCGGCGAGGCGCTTCGCCTGGTCGGCGGTGGTGGTGTGGAACCACCAGCCCGGCTTCGCCGGATCCCGCCCCAGCTCCTCGTGGAAGTTCTTCCGTTTCTCCGCGGCCAGCGCCGGCCCCTCGGCGGGATCGATGCTGACGGTGAGGATGTCGAAGTCCTTCCCCGGCTCGAACTTTACGCCGCGGAGGCCCTCGACCAGCCCGTTCAGCACCACCCCGCAGAGCATCGGGCAGCCGTAGTAGCCGAGGGTGAGGATCACCGGCCGGCCGTGGCCGAGGCGCTCGCCCAGAGTGACCTCGCGCCCCTCGTGATCGACCAGCTTCACGTCGAGGGGCAGGGCCGCGCCGAGGTGCTCGTCGATCCCCACCTCCGCGAGGGCGGCGGGAACCTGGTCGGCGGTCGGCCCGGTCCGCTCGTGGAGCCGGGGCAGCGCGCCGGCCCCGTGGGGCAGCGCCAGCGCCAGCGCCAGCGGACCGAGTCGCGCCATTGTCCCCCCCCAGGACACCTACGTCCCCCCACCCGCCGGAGGCGACGTGCCGCCGGCCCCGGGAACCGTCCCGCCTCCAGGCGCCGCCGGAACCGCCCCGTTGCCCGGAGCCGCCACCGGGAACGCCGCGGCCGCCACCGGCGGACCGATCCGCATGGCCTCGCCGGCCGCCGCCTTGGCCCGCACGGCGTCCAGATACAGTCCGATCCCCTGCTCCACCGGCACCCGATACAGCCCCTGGCCCCGATCGACGACGCCGTAGGTGGTCAGCTCCACCTGCTCCTTCTCCCGGAGCTCGAGGAGCGGCAGGTGGGGCTTGGTCAGCACCTGCTGCGCGACCGTCTCCTCGCTCTGCCGCTGGAAGAAGAGCCACAGGGCCACCAGGCCGATCAGGTGCAGCGCGAGAAACACGCCCACCACCGTCATCAGCCACGGGTAGCTGGCCTTGTCGGGCTCGGCCTCCACGTGGGGACCGCTCCCGTGTCCGCCCCCGGTCCCCTCCGGATGGATGTGCTCAGACATTCTCGTGCCTCAGCGCATATTCGAGGTTGGGATCGCCCACCGGGATC
>JAEZJH010000271.1 GCA_023436385.1 Pseudomonadota bacterium | reverse complement strand
CTCCTCCTTCCGGAACGTCCCGGCGAGGAGCTCGCTCCGGACGCGGCGCTCGTACTCCTCGGCGCCGCGCCGGGTCTGCACCGGGGAACGGAGTCGGATCCGCTCCCGCCGGTTGTCCGGGTGTGTGAACCAGAAGTCCACCATCCATGTCTCGTGAACCGCGCCGTCCGCCCCGGCGGGTTCCTTCCTCCGTCTCACGCCCATCTTCTCGTCCCCAGGGCGCGAGCCGCGTGCCTACCGCGGCCCGGACCGTATCACGCCGCGGACCTGGTCCCGCGCGCCCAGGCGATCACCGAAGGGGTGAACACCCGGATGACGTGCCCTCGCTGGTTCCCCTCGAGCTCGCCGGCCTCGAGCATCGCGTAGACGGTCCGGCGGTCGAGGGTCAGGAAGGCGCACACCTCCGCAACCTTCATGGTCGGGCGCAGGTCCCCGCCCAGGATCTCCCGAAGGGCGGCGAGGATCGGATCGACCTCACCCACCGAGCACCTCCTTCGCGGTGGCGACCGCGACCTGGGTTTCGTCGGAGAGGTCCACGTCGATCCCTGTCGCATCGCAGTGGCAGCACGCTACGCCCGCGACCTCGTCCACGACCCCAGACCCGTGGCAGAGACGGCATCTCCCCGCCTCGACCAGGGCCCGGCGGAGCAGCTCCACCTCCCGGTCCCTGGCGGCGATGGCGGCACTGAGGTTGGCGTCGTAGTCCCGCATCCAGGCCGTCCGGCGCTCGAGCACGTCGACCAGCTCGCTGGCGATGGTTCGGAGCTCGCCGGCGAGGGCCCGGTTCTTCGCCCGGGCAATCGCCCGGAGCTTCGCGGCCGCGGAATCCACGGCGAGGCGCAGGGGGTCCGCCTCCTGGAGCGGGGAGAGGTCAGCCACGGCCGGACTCCTTCGCCTGCTCGGCGACCGCCTCGCACTCGCCTCGGTAGGCGTAGGTCGCGCGGAGCAGGTGGCTGCACGCGTCCCTGTCGGCACGGCCCGTGCTCGCCCGCTGGATGTTCGCAGCGACCCGGAGCGCGGCTTCGACCACGGGGCGCATCCTCGCCACCTCGGCCTCGGCCCGATTCGCCACCTCGGCCGCATCGCGGAGCTGGTCGCGCACGGTAGCCATCTCGCGCTCCGTCGCCTTGGCCCGCTCCTCGGCCTCCACCGCGCGCTTGCCCGCTGCCTTCGCCGCGGCCCGGAGCGGGTGCGTCTCGAGCGCGCGAAGCAGCTCGTCGCGCTCGGCCTCTGTGGCGGCGAGGCGGGTGCGGAGGCGGTCGGAAAGGGCGGCAATCTCGCCTCTCTCCCGGGCCGACATCTTCTCCCGCGTCCAGTGAAGACCGTCGAGCACTAGCGCAGCCTTCTGGACCCTCTGGCGGAAATCCTGCGCCATTCGCGGCGTGTACCCGTCGCAGGTCTCCGGATCCACGGACGTCCTCACGCACGTCGCGTCCGCCGTGCAGTCCTCACAGCGCCTGACCATCATCCACCTCCTCCCCGGCCCGCCGCCCAGGGGGATGAGCGGCGGGACCGGGGAGTCGAAAATCAAAAAGGGACACACTCTTCCGAAGAAGCCGCCTTCACCCGCCTCCCAGCGCGTCCGTGCCGGTGCAGGCCTGGCTTCGTGATCGGCTCGATCAGCGACGAGTAGTCGAACAGCAGCCGCTTCCCGAGCCGGATCCGCCCGGCCTCCACCGCCCGGTGGTGCTCATCGCAGAGCCACGCCACGAGCCACGGCTTCGAGTGGTCGACGTGGTGGGCCTGCACCCTGGGGCACCCGTACATCGGCCGGCCCTCGACATCGGGCTCGTACGGAGTCAGCCCGCAGACCCCGCAGGGCTCCCGGTGGATGCGGCCCCGCGGGTTGCCCGGCGTCCGGATGTGATGCCGGAAGCGCCTGGCGACCCTCTCTTCGTGTGGATGCGCCGCCTTCCAGAGCGACCACCGGCAGTCCATGGCTAGAACGGAATGTCCGCGTCGGTGTGCGGCGGCGGCTCCGGCGGTCCCCGGTAGGAAGGCGGAGCGGGCCTCGCCGGCGAAGCCGGGGCCGGCCGGCGCCCGGGCTCGAGGCCAAGGATCTTCCCGCGCAGGCCGGCAGAGAAGGCCTTCAGCTTGTCGCCCTCGACGCGGTTCGACATCGCCAGGCCGCCCATCGAGTTGATCCACTTGACCCGCGACCGAAGCACGCCCTGGCGGTCCGCCTCGTGCTCGATGGTCAGCATCACCTCGCGCTGGTCCAGGCCACCGCGGCCCTCGCCCAGCTCGGCGATGTCGTCGCCCTGCCACCCGAGCGTTCGCAGCGCCTTCATCGTCCAGGGCAGCGCGGCGTCCGTGAGAGCTCCGTACCAGGTGATGCCCGTCCCCGGCTCGAAGTCGAGCAGCTCGAAAGCAACTCCGACCTGGAAAGTCCCGGTCTGGGCCTCGCCGACTCCCCACTCCACCGCCTTCGCGCGGTGCTTGCCTTCCTCGATCACTTCGACACCTCCACCTTGCTGGACAGCCAGTTGAGCAGCTGGGCGAGCTTCGCCGCGTCGTTGCCTGCGCGCTCGAGCGCATCGATCGCCTGGTTCCCGAACTCGCCGGCATCGGCGGCGACACGGCGGATCTCCTCGCGAATGGCCTCGGGATCGGCCGGCTCGGCCTTCTGCACCGCGGCCCAGTAGTCGGCCCAGCCGAGCGGGATCACGGCCGGGAGGCGCGAACGGTTCTTCGCGTCCCAGGCGGCGTTCCACACCGTGTGGAGCAGCCGGTTCCCGGTGTCGACGCCGCGGACCCGCTTCGTCTTCGGGTCCTTGGTGGCGATGACCTCGTAGTTGGCGAAGAGGACGTCGTCGCACCACTCCCGGAGGAGGGCCGCGGAGCTCTGGTGGAGCTTCACCTGGTAGCGCTCGTAGTCCTCACCGAGGGGGTTCTTGAAGGCTTTGATGAGCGTGTGGGCCACCAACACCACGTTCATCTTCTTGGTCCGCTTTAGCCGCTCGAGGCCGGCGAGGAGCATCCGCCACCGGTCGACGGCCGCGACGTAGCCCTTGCCGAACCCGCCGCCCACCTCCTCGATCGACTCGACCTTCGCGGCGGCGCAGACGTCCCGCCAGGCGAGCGTCTCCGCCCAGTCGATCGAGTCGATGACGAGCGTTCGGTAGGGGTGGTCCTCCTGCTCGAGCACGCGCACCGCGTCGAGCACGTCGGTCCACACCTCGGGCCTGGGGAACCGGGCAACGCCCAGGCCGGCGCAGCCGTCCTCCGTGTCGATGAAGACCGGCTCCGGGGCGCCGGCCGCGAACGTGCTCTTGCCGATGCCGTCGACACCGTGGATGAGCACCGACACCGGGGCGTCGGCGGGGCGACCACGGGTCACCGCGGCGAGGGCCATCCTCGTCTGACGCGGCGCCGGCGGCGTGGTGGGCGCGGGCTGGGCCCGCTGGGCGGGAAGTGCCATCGTGGTCTCCTAGGCCGCGAGCTCGGGATTCACGTCCTCGAGGCGGCGGTATCGGGTGGGGTCGTCGAGCGAGGCTTCGCCCGAGCAGTAGGGGAAGAAGGCGCAGGTGCCGAACCGGACACATGCGTCGGGATTCCGGGGGAACCGCTCGCGCAGCTGCCCCTCCCGGATCTGCCGGGCGAGCTGCCACCGGTCCCACCGGGCCTCGGCCAGCTCCGCCTCGAGCCTGGTCACCTCGCCGCGCTGGTAGAAGCGGTCGGGATCCTCCGCGACGGCCTCGACCAGGCGCGCCTGGTACTCGGCGGGGGTCTCGTCCTGGTCCCGCTGGTTGGCGTAGAGCCGGCCGTCCTTGGTATATCTGCGGGACTCGACGGGGGTCGCGGTGAGCGGGCGAAGCGCCGGCTTCCGGATCACGTCGTAGAGACAGGAGTCGGGCTCGTATCCGAGGGCCTCGGCGCCGTCGAAGTAGGTGCTCACCTGGCCGTCGAGACGCAGGCGCTTCCAATAGTCGGAGCCGACGCCGATGTCCTCACTCGCGGTCTTGTGCTCGACCAGGAGGAGGCGCCCGCCCTGCCGGATCAGCGCGTCGATCTTCCCCTCGAGGCGGAAGGTCTTCGAGAAGCCTCCCGTCTCGGGGTTCACCAGCAGGGAGGAGAACATCACCTCGACGGCGACCGTCTCGAACTCCTCCGCCCCCCAGCGCTGGTCGTAGCCGCAGAGAAGGACGGTGGCCTTGGCCAGGTCGAAAGGATCGGCCTCGGCCGCGCTGATGGCCTCGAGGGCCGGGGTGAGGCGGGCGCCGTGCTCGGCAAGGAACCAGGCCTCGAGCCCCTTGTGGATCAGCGTCCCGAATCGCAGGGCCTCCGCGTCCTCCACCGGCGCATAACCGAGGTTGTAGCGGAGGTGGTGGTACCGCTGGCAGGCGCGGACGGCCTTCAGCCGGGAGTTGGTGAGGACCTGGAGCTTCACTGGGCGTCCTCCGTGGCCTCGGTGACCGCGGCTTCTTTCTCCTCCTTGGCGACCTTGCGTGCGTGGCGAGCCAGATCCTTCATCTGGTCGGCCATCTCCTCGAGCGTATCGAGACAGTCCTCGAGGTCCATGACGCCGATCGATCCCCTGATTTCGCAGCGATTCACGACGCCTTCCTCCGATTGCTGGTCGGGTGCTGCCACCGACCGAAGAGGTAGATGCATCCCCGCTCGCGGCAGAAGAGCGGGTGGAGCGTGTCCTTGATGCGCTCCAGGACCAGGCGCAGGTCGCGCCACGTGACCCACCGGTCGCTCACCGCCGTCCCCGGAGCAGTTCGCGAATCGACTCCTCGAGCTGGCAGGCGTGGTGGAGCGCGCGGCAGGACGGGCAGAAGCGCTCGACCGGCTCGCCACGCTCGGAGCAGGACTTCCCGCCGACGACGGCGTGGCAGGTCTCCGAACACGCGAGGTTCAGCGTGATGTCGCCGGCGAGCGCCTTGAACAGATCGAGGTGCAGATCGTCCGCCCGGCGCTGCCGCTCCTCGCCGCAGGCGTGGACCTCGACCGCCCGGCGCGCGGCTGCGTTCGACTTCCCCAAGACACACCCCTCCCGTCGCGGCCATGTCGGCCGCCTCTCGCGGTGGTGATGCAGGAGGACTTCGCTTCTCGTTCGCCGCCCGGGCTACCCACCCGCCGATCCCGGGTGGCCGTGGCCTGCCCGGGCTCCGTCCCCTATGCCGCCGCCGTTACCCGGCGCGTGGCTGGGTGGCGAACGGGGAGAAGAATACGGAATCTCGTATTCCGCGTCAAGCTGGTCGGCTGCGTAACGTCGTATGCCCGGCCGGGGCGCTACCGACTCGCGCGCCGACAGGCGACGCCATGGCACGCGGCAGTCCGGTTGGCGAGGTCGGAGCCCTGGTCGGCGACCAGGATCATGTCGATGTGGCGGTAGGTCGTGCGGCCGCCTAGGTGGTCACGCACGACGACGACGTGCCGCGGGAGCGGGCAGGACTCGCAGCGAGGGAAATCGAGGACGACAAGGCTCGGATGCACGGCAACCCCCTGGCGACGAACATCGAGAGATGTCCGCCAGCATACCGAGGGGGTCTGACATCCTCTAGCGCGCCGTGCCGGCGAGCTCGCGAGCGGCGATCACGGCCCAGTAGAGGGCGCGCGGAGTGGGAGGCTCCTCGCGCCTGCGTTCGCGCAGCGTCTGCCGGAGAGGAAGGACATCGGCAGGCCCGAGCGGCGGGGTGAGGAGCGCGGCGTCCGGTGTCTTCCGGAACTCCTCGATAATACGGTCGATCTCATTGTCTGGCACATAGGGCTCGACCAGCTCGCGGATGTCGAGGCCCAGGCCCCCGGCGAGCTTGCGCGCCGTCTCGACGCTCGGCTCGCGGACCTTCCCCTGTGTCAGCGAGGTAATGGTCGTCAGCGGCACCTGCGCCCGCTTCGCCCACTCGGTCTCGCCAGACACGAGTCCCATGTCGATCAAGCGACGGATGTTCGTCGCCACCACCCCAAGCGTCTTGGTCCCCACGGCGGGCACTCTATCGGCTTCCGTCCCTAAAGACGCGTACGGACTATCGTATTTGGGCGGAAGCGCTCTCGCTGGCCAGGGAATACGAAATGTCGTATTCTGCCGGGCATGGCTACCCCCTCGCCCCTTGGACAGTCGATTGCCCGACTTCGTCGTCACCATCGACTCACCCTCCGCGCCCTAGCCGAGCGCTCGGGCGTCCCCATCCCGACGATTCACGGCCTCGAGACCGGCCGCCAGAGAGGGACAGGAGCCGAGACACTGCTCCTGCTGGCCGGCGCCCTCGGCGTCGATCCGATCGTGCTCCTGGGCCCTCGCCAGCGCGCGGCCGGAAAGGGCGATCGGCGTCCCCGACTTGATAAGACGCAGCCCGCGACTCATGCCCTTCACCCCTCAAAGGGGGATGCGGCGTGAAGGGCGGACCTGGAAGACCCCGCCGGCGCGGCCTCGCGCGGTCCTCGTTCGGCGCGGTCCTGCGCGATCTGCGGCGCGAAGCCGGTCTGACGCAGGTGGCCCTGGCCTCCAGGGCCGGCCTCCATCGCCGCGTCGTGGAGTGGGCGGAGTCGACGCTCAAGACGGAGCCCAGGGCGGAGACGATCGCCGCCCTGGAACGCGGGCTGGGAATGCCCGGCGCCCTGCGCTGCGGACCGTGCGTCGTCTGTGACGGGCCTGCGCCGGTGGGGCGGCGGTGGTGTCTCGAGTGCGCGCCGGCGATCGCGAGGGTCGCATGAGCGCCCAGGTCCTGCGCCCCTACCAGTTAGCCGCCCTCGACGGCCTGCGCGCCCACCTCCGCGCCGGCAAGCGGCGGGTCCTCCTCGTCAGCCCCACCGGCTCCGGCAAGACCACGATCGCCGCGGCGATGGTCACCTCCGCCGTCGCCCGGGGGAACCGGGTGTTGTTTCTCGCCCACCGGAAGGAACTCATCGACCAGTGCTCCGCACGCTTGGATGGCTGCGGGGTTCCTCACGGCGTCATCATGGCCGGGCACCCGCGGTACCAGCCGCTCCTACCGGTCCAGGTCGCCAGCATCCCGACGCTCGTCCGCCGCGAGCTCCCGCCGGCGCAGCTGGTGATCGTCGACGAGGCCCACCACGCCCGGGCCGGGACCTACGAGCGGATCCTCTCCGGCTACCCCGACGCTCCCGTGATCGGCCTCTCGGCGACCCCCTGGCGCATCGACGGGAAGGGGCTCGGCGAGCTCTTCGAGGAGACGGTGGTCGCGGCCGCGGTCCGCGAGCTCATCCAGGCCGGTCACTTGGTCGGCTACACCGGCTACGCCTACGACCATCCGTCCCTCGTCGCGGTCGAGCGCAAGGGCTCCGACTACGACTCCAAGGGCCTCGAGCTCGTCATGGGGGGCCGCAAGCTCGTCGGGAACATCGTCGGCCAGTGGCGGCGGCACGCTGCGTGGTCCCGCACCGTCGTCTTCGCCTGCACCGTCGCCCACAGCAAAGAGATCGTCGAGCGCTTCCTTGCCGCCGGGGTCCCCGCCGAGCACGTCGACGGCGAGACGCCGAAGGAGACCAGGTCGGCGATCCTCGAGCGGCTGGCCAGCGGCCGGACCCGGGTCATCTCCAACGTCGCCGTCCTCACCGAGGGCTGGGACTGCCCGGCC
>JAEZJH010000227.1 GCA_023436385.1 Pseudomonadota bacterium | reverse complement strand
GACCGACGCCACCGTCATGATCCTGGGAGAGACCGGCACCGGGAAGGAGCTGGTCGCCCGCAACGTCCACGAGCGCAGCGAGCGCGCCCAGCGCGTCTTCATCCCGGTCAACTGCGGCGCCCTGCCGGAGAACCTCGTCGAGAGCGAGCTGTTCGGCCACCGCAAGGGGGCCTTCACCGGCGCCGAGACCAACCGCAAGGGGCTCTTCGAGGTCGCCAACGGCGGCACCCTCTTCCTCGACGAGGTCGGCGAGCTCGGCCCCGAGGATCAGGTGCGCCTGCTCCGGGTGCTGCAGGAGGGCACCTTCGAGCGCGTCGGCGGGACCAAGCCGTTGCGCTCCGATTTCCGCCTGGTCTGTGCCACCAACCGCGACCTCGAGGCCGAGGTCCGCGCCGGCCGCTTCCGCGAGGATCTCTTCTTCCGCATCAACGTCTTTCCCATCCCCGTGCCCCCGCTCCGCGAGCGCCGGGAGGAGATCCCCACCCTCGCCCTGTATTTCATGGAGCGGCTCTCGCGAAAGCTGGGGGTGCGGTTCGAGGGCATCTCCGAGGGCGACATGGAGCGGCTGGTCTCCTACCGCTGGCCCGGCAACGTCCGCGAGCTCGAGCACCTGATCGAGCGGGCGGCGCTGTTGTCCGAGCCGCCCCGGCTCCGGATCCCGCCGCTGGCCGCCGGCGCCCGCGGCCCCGCCGAGTCGGCCGAGGCGCCGGGCGAGCTCGTGAGCATGGCGGAGGCGGAGCGGCGGCACCTCCTCCGGGTGCTCCGTCACACCCGGGGCCGGGTCACCGGAAACGGCGGCGCCGCGGAGATCCTGGCGATGAATCCCTCGACCGTGAACTTCCGGATCGGCAAGCTGGGCCTAAGGGAGGACCTGGCCCGGATCCGCCGCGGGTAATCCCGCCTCGCCGTCCCCCTCCCGTCGCCGCGTCGTTCGTCTCTCGAAGGAGCCCGCAGTTGCTCAGCACGTATCTGATCGTGGGAATCCTGCTCGTGGCCGTGGTGCTCGCCGCCGTCTATCTCGAGCGCTGGAGCGTCCCGGTCATCCTCGTCGCCCTCGGCACGGGGATCGTCTTCGGCTCCGATGTCCTCAACCTCTACGACTTCGGCGACGTGCAGCTCACCAACGAGGTCGCCAACCTCGCCCTGGTCTTCATCCTCTGCCACGGCGGCTTTGGCACCAAACGGGAGGACTTGCGGGCGGTGGCCCTCCCCGCCCTCGGCCTCGCCACCTGGGGCGTGGTCCTCACCGCTGCCTTCACCTTCGCGGCGCTCCGGTTCTGGCTGGGCTGGTCCTTCGAGCTGGCGCTGCTCCTGGCGGTGATCATCTCCTCCACCGACGCCGCGGCGATCTTCTCCATCCTCCGGCGGCAGTCGTTGCCGCGGAAGCTGGCCAGCACCGTGGAGATCGAGAGCGCCGCCAACGACCCGATGGCGATCCTCCTCACCATCGTCGCCGTCGAGGCCCTCGCCACCGGCAAGGAGCTGGGCCTCGCGGTGGTGGGCGAGTTCGCCTGGAAGTTCGCCGCCGGCCCGCTGATCGGCTGGGCCTTCGCCCGGGCCGCGGCCTGGCTCTTCACCCGCCTCAACCCGCAGGATCGCCACTACTACTACGTGCTCTTCATGGGCGTGGTCCTGCTCACCTGCGGCGTCGCCGAGGCCCTTTTGGCCAGCGGCATGCTCGCCGTCTTCGCCGCCGGGTACGTCCTCGGCAACCGCCCCTTCGTCCACAAGCAGGGTGTCTTCAATTACTCGGAGGCCATCTCCAGCATCGCCAACATCGGGATGTTCGTGCTCATGGGCCTCCTCGTCTATCCGCGGCAGTGGGCCGACCTCTGGCCGCAGGGCGTGATGCTGTTCGTGGTGCTCACCTTCATCGCCCGCCCCCTCGCCGTCTGGCTGGGCACCATGGGGATGAGGCTCCCCTGGCGGGACCGCACCTTCATCGGCTGGGCCGGCCTGCGGGGCGCCGTCCCCATCGTCCTCGCCACCTACCCCGCCGCCGCCGGCCTGCCGCAGGGCCAGACCGTCTTCAACCTCGTCTTCTTCGCGGTGTTGTTGTCGGTGGCGGTGCAGGGCTCCACCCTGGGCGCGTTCGCCAAGCTCCTCGGCCTCTCCACCCCGTCCCGCCCCTCCCCGTCCCATTCGCTGGAGCTGATCACCATGGCGGAGAGCGACCTCGATCTCTTCGTGGTCGACCTCCCCGACCCGCGCGGCGCCAAGGGGCCCCGGATCCGCGACCTCGGCCTCCCCGAGGGCGCGGTGATCACGATGATCAGCCGCGGGCGCGACATCCTCGCGCCCCTGGGCGGCACGGTCCTCGAGGGCTGGGATCAGGTCACCGTCCTCGCCCACGCGCGGGACGAGGAGCGGGTGCGCGAGGCGCTTTTGGCGCCGTTCGAGACCCGGGGAGACCTCGTGCCGGCCGGCGACGATTCGGGGCGCGGCTGACGCGGCACCGCTGGCTCCGCCTTCGGGCTTCGCTCTGGATCTTTGGGTCCGGCTCTCAGCCTTCCCCGTCGCCGGGGTGGGCAATCGCCAACGTCCTCGTCCGCAGCGAGCGGATCTCGCGCACTGCCAGGGCGACCGTCGCCACCGGCTTCTCCAACTCGAGCCGGGCGCCGGCGCTACCACGCCAGGCGAAGGAGGCGAGACGGTCGCCGAAGGCCCAGCACTGGAGCGGCTGCCAGCCCCAGCCCTCCCACTCGCCGGCGAAGTCGTCGATCACCTCGCGGGCGATCTCCTCGGCGCGCCGCGGGAGCGGGCCCTCGAACCGGACCCGGAGTTCGACGCAGACGCGGAGGGGATCGAGACACACCAGGCAAACTTGCTGGCCGTCTCTCCAGACCTGGACCCGGTCGGAGAACGGCCGGCGGTGGGTGATGCCCCGCTCCAGGTCGACCTGGATCTGCGGGAGCGGGGAGAGGGCCCAGCCCCGTGGCGGGCAGCGCTCGTCGGCCTCGAAGAGCTCGCAGCCGGGCCCCAGGCCCTCCTGCAGCGCCCGGACGAGCCCCTCCGGATCGAGTTCTCGGTCCACGACGCCTCCCCGGCGACCGCCGGCCGGGGCCGGGGCCACGCGACTTCTCGTTGGACGGAACCGCTCTCACGCATCGTGAACCGCCCGCGCCCCGGGCCGCAAGATCGTTTCACGGTCCGGGCGAGAAGCCGGGTCCGGAGAACCGGCGCCGTTCCCCGGGCCACCCTCGGCCCCGGGAACGGACGCCCTCCGGCCCGCCGGCGTCGCTATTCGCTCCAGCCGACCACGGAGCCGTTCTCCACGTCCTCGAGGGAGCCGACGAGCGGCTCCTCCTCCGGCTCCGGGGCGGCCTCCAGTCCCCGGCGATCGAGCGCCTCCTCGTCGGGGACATCGCCTTCCAGCAGCACCTCGGTCTCCACCGTCTCGTCGATTGGATTGCCCATGCCACGGTGGCTAATCACCGAACGGGCGCCGCGCATGGGGGCGGGCCGGGCGTGATGACCAGCGTGCACTTCGGCGTCGAAACGCGCGAGGCCGGCGCCCGTGGGGGAGCCGGCCTCGAACGGATCGGCCGCGACGGCGGCCGAAAAAACTCGAATTACTGCTAGGGGCCCTTCAGCTCGACCACCGGCAGCGCTTCCGCCGGAGCCGCGGGAGCCGCCTCGACGACGGGCGCGGGCTCGGGCATCGGCTCGGGATCGATAACGGGCGCGACCTTCTTCGCCCGCGGCGCCCGCTTCGGCGCGGCCTTCTTCTCCACCGGCTTCTTCTCCACCGGCTTCTTCTCTACCGGCTTCTTCGCGACGGCCTTCTTGGCGACGGCCTTCTTGGCGACGGCCGGCTTCTTGGCGACCGGCGCCTTCTTGGCCATCGCCTTCTTCTCGGCGACCGGCTTCTTGGCGACGACCTTCTTCGCCGGAGCCTTCTTCGCCACCGCCTTCTTCTCCGCGACCGGCTTCTTGGCGACGACCTTCTTCGCCGGAGCCTTCTTCGCGGTCTCCTTCTTCGCCACCTTGGCGACCTTCCCCGCGGCCTTCGGCTTCACCACCTTCGCGGCCGGCTTGGCAGCGGACTTCGCGCCACAGCCATCCCCGCAACGACGCCCCGCCATTTCCTTGCTCCTTCACGAGAGAAGTCTCGTGGTCATTGGGTCGGGAAGCGC
>JAEZJH010000194.1 GCA_023436385.1 Pseudomonadota bacterium | reverse complement strand
GGCATCGGCCAGCCGTACTTCCGGGCCGCCTGGTAGTGGGCGGAGCAGTAGCCGCGGGAGCGGTGCGGCGTGTTGCAGCCGGCGACGTTGCAGGCGCCGGTGGCGGATCGGGCGGCGGGGGCGGCGGCCTTGCGGGTCATCTTCGGCGCGCGCCGGACCACGGTGTTCTTCACCGCGTTGACGCCGAGGGCGCCCATCATCTCGTGGCGGACCAGCTCGCGGAGCTCGGTGGAGAAGGAGCCGCGGAGGGTCTCCTCGAGCACGGCGCGGATGCGCTGGTCGAGGACGTCGGCGAGCTTCGCGTTGTGATCATTGGCCATGGAAAACTCCCTTCAGAGGGTCGATGGCGGGGGTGGGGAAACGTGTTTCCGAACCGGCGGACGGAAGCCGACTCACACGGATCGGGCCGGATCGCGAATGAGGCATGTCACGACTGCGATGCGTTGTCGATTCTTTCACCGGTGGCTGGCCGATATGAGTCGAACAGGCGACGCATTTCTCCTCGGCGGCAGCGCCGATGTCGCACCGGTCGGCGTTTGTATGGGGAGCGGGAGACGCAGCACCCCGGCTCCCGGGGGCGTGGCCGGGAGCGAGCCGGGCCCGTTTCCTCGCGCCGAGGAGGCCGCGGCGGCGGCAGGACCTGCCGGACCCGGGCGTTCGGCCCGGTTTTCCCGGGCCCTTGAGCGCCCGCCGGGCTCGCCGTAAGGTCCCGCCCCATGATCGTCACCTACGCACTGGAAGCCGCCCTGGCCGTGGCCCGCGGGGCGATGGCTGCGAAGGTCGGCCCGCTCGACGAGGCGCGGCTCTCGTTTCGCGTCACGCCGGTCGACTGCGACATCTACGGCCATATGAACAACGGCCGCTACCTCACCGTGATGGACTTCGGCCGCTGGAACTGGATGCAGCGGAGCCGGCTCCTCGAGGTCTCCGTCGCCCGCTCGTGGTGGCCGGTCCTGGGCGCCGCCGAAATCGAATACCGGCGGGAGCTCCGGTTGTTCCGCCGTTACCAGCTAGCCACCCGGATCGCCGCCTGGGAGGGCAAGTGGTTCTGGTTCGAGCAGCGCTTCCTGGTGGGCGACGAGGTATACGCCCGGGGCGTGGTCCGCGGGGTGATCCGGCACCGGGGCCGTTCGCTCCCACAGGCCGAGGTGATGGACGCCCTCGGCGTCGCCGACGTGAGCTCGCCGCCGCCGCCCGGGTTGCCGCTCCGCCCCCGGGCGAGGCCGCTGGCTCCGGACCGGGAGGCCAAGTGAGCCTCCTCGTCCGCCCCGTCGAACCGGGTGACTACCGCGCGATCCACGCGCTCTGCAGCCACCCCGAGGTGGCGCCGCACCTCGGCACCTCGCCCTTCGATCCCCCCGATTTCTGGCGGAGCCGCCTGGCCGATCCCGACCCCGACCACGTGCACCACCTCTCCGCCTGGCAGGGCTCGAAGCTCGCCGGCAGCGTGCGTCTCGAGGTCTCTCCCCGGCCGCGGTGCCACCACGTGGGCGAGCTCTCGATCGCCGTCGATCCCGCCTTCCAGGGGCGGGGGATCGGGAGCCGACTGCTCGGGGCGATCGTCGACGCCGCCGATCGTTGGCTCAACGTGGTCCGGCTCGAGCTCAACGTCCACGCCGACAACCACCGGGCGCTGCGGCTCTACGAGCGTCACGGTTTCCAGATCGAGGTCCGGCGCCGGATGGATATGAGCCGGGACGGCGTGCCGGTCGACGGCCTGACCATGGCGCGGCTCCGGCCGGGGTTCACGCCGGGGCCGGTTCCGCCGCCGCCGACGTGGCCCGCCCCGCGGGCGCGGACGGGCGTCGTGGTCATCCGGCCGGTGGCTCCCGACGACGCGCCGGCGCTGGCCCACATCCACCGGGACGAGTCGGTGATGTGGGGGACCCTGCAGCTGCCCACGCTCTCCGTGGAGGCCTGGCGCCGCCGCTTGGCCGCCAACGACTCCTCCCACTGCCTCCTGCTCCTCTTGGAGGTGGACGGGAGGCCCGCCGGTGCCGGGGGCATCCACGGTTTCGCCAACCCGCGCCTGCGACACATCGTGCATCTCGGGATGGGGATCGCCTCCGAGTTCCAGGGGATGGGGCTCGGCGGCGAGCTCCTCGCCGCGCTGCTGGCCGGCGCCACCGGCGATCCCTCCCTCCGCCGCGGGCCGCGCCTCACCCGAACCGACTTCGCCGCGCGCCGGATCGAGCTCGAGGTCTACCTGGACAACGTCCGGGCGGCGCGCCTCTACGAGCGGGCCGGGTTCGTCGAGGAGGGCGTGCGCCGGGCCGCGGTCTTCCGGGACGGCGCCTACGTCGACACCCGGGTGATGGCGCTCCTCCGTTAGCCGGGAGCCGGGCCGCCGAGGGGCAGCTCGACGGTGAAGGTCGCCCCCCGGCCCGGCTCCGACTCGACGGCGATGCTCCCGCCGTGGGCGTCGGCGATCTGCTTGGTGATGTAGAGGCCGAGCCCCAGCCCCTCCTTCCCCGGCTCCGCGGAGCGCGGGTACGGCTTGAAAATCCGCGGCTGCACCTCGGGGGCGATCCCCGGACCGTGGTCCCGAACCCGGAGCTGCGCCCGGCCGTCGGCGGCGCCGACCTCGATCTCCACCGGCGCCCCGGGGGCGTGGCGGCTCACGTTGCCGAGGAGGTTGGTGAGCACCTGCTCGATCCGGATCCGATCCCAGTGACCCCGCACCGGCCCGGCAGTCCGCACCCGGACCGGGCAGCCGGCCTTCGCGAGCTGGGCGCCGAGGCGGGCCGTCACCTCCTCGGCCAGCCCTCCCAGCTCGACCTCCTCCCGCTCGAGGACCAGCCGCCCGGCGGTAGCCCGGGAGAGGTCGAGGAGGTGATCGAGGAGCCGCGCGAGGCGGCCGGATTGGGCGAGCGCCCGATCGAGTCCGGCGCGGAGCCGCTCCGGCTCGACGGGACCGGCGTCGAGCTGGCGCCTCAGCCGCTCGACCTGCAGCCGCAGCGTGGAGATCGGGGTCTTCAACTCGTGGGCGGCGATGGAGAGGAACTCCTCCCGGGCCCGGATCGCCTCCTGGGCCTCGCGGTAGAGCCGGGCGTTCTCGATCGCCAGCGCCGCCCGCCGGCCCAACTCGGTGGCCACCGCCAGATCCTCCCGGTCGAGGGTGCGGTGCAGGGTGCCGAGGATGAGGATCCCGAAGACCCGATCCCGGAGCGCGATGGGGACGGCGAGGAGCGAGCGGGGCTCCAGCTCGGCGAGGAGCTCCCGGTATTCGGGTGTCGGTGCGAGCCGGTCGAGGAGCTCCGGGGTGACGCGAGGGTGGAGCACGGGCTTTCCGGCCACCACCGGGGCCCAGGGGCCCACCGTCGCCGGGTCGGTGGGGAAGGCGATCGCGCGATCGAGGAGCGGCTCCTTGGCCCGCTCCCGGGCGTGGACGGCGAGACGCCGGGGCTGACCGTCCTCCAGCAGGTCGAGGAAGCAGTAGTCGGCGAAGCGGGCCACGCCCAGCTCCACCACCTTCCGCAGCGTCGCCTCGTAGTCGAGCGATTCGGCCAGGACCGCGCTGGCGTCGGTGAGGAACTCCCGGCCGGTCTCGGCCCGCTTCCGTTCGGAGATGTCGGTGGCGATTCCTCCCAGGGCGTAGGGCCGGCCCTCGCGGTCGAAGATCGGGAACTTCACGGAGAGGTAGGTCCGCAGCCCCTTGCCGCCGGTGATCCGCTCCTCCGTCACCAGGGTCGAGCGGCTCTCGATCACCCGGAGGTCGTTCTCGCGGATCGCCTCCGCGTCCCGCCCCGGGAAGATCTCCTCGTCGGTGTGGCCGACGTAGTCCTCCACCGACCGATCGAGCTCCTCGTAGGGGCGCCGGTTGACGAAGAGGTACCGGCCGTCCAGGTCCTTGGCGAAGATCACCGAGGGCGCGTTGTCGAGGAAGGCGCCGATCATCGCCTCGTTCTCTTCGAGGCGGCGGCGCAGCTCTTCCTCGCGGGCCAAGGCGCAGCGACTCTCCACGAGGAGGCGCTCGGGTTCGAGCTCGGGGGTGACGGACGGCATCCCGCGAGAGCCTAATCACCGACCGAGGTCGAGCGGGCTCTCGCGGGCCCGGGCCGGCGGTCGCGGCGCCGGCCGCCTTACCGGATCGCCAGCCCCTGGTAGGCGAGCACCGCGCCGAAGACCAGGAACAGCGCGCCGGCGATCCGGCGGACGGTCCGGAGCGGGAGGAAGCGGAGGAGCTGGGTGCCGGCCAGCACGCCGAGCAGGGTTACCGCCCAGAGCGCCAGCGTCGAGCCGACGAACACCGCGAGCGGCGAGGCGTGCTGCGCCGCCAGCGACGCGGTGACCAGCTGGGTCTTGTCGCCCAGCTCGGCGAGCAGGATCAGCGAGAAGGCGGTGAGGACCGGCCCACGGCGGCCCCTCGCGCCGGCCTCCGCCTCGTCCTCGTCCTTCGCCCGCAGCGTGGTGATCCCGAAGCAGAGGAACAGCGCCGCGGAGGCGATCCGGACCCAGAAGAGGGGCACCAGCTCGAAGAGGACGCGGCCCACGCCCACGGCCAGGCCGTTGAGGATCAGGAAGGCCGCCGCCGCTCCCAGGAAGACCTTGCGCCAGGGGAGACGGGTGGCCAGGGCCATCGAGGCGAGCTGCGTCTTGTCGCCGAGCTCCGCGAGGAAGATCAGCCCGAAGGTGGAGAACAGTACGGCCAGGTTCATGGGGGCCGGACCTTAGCCGCCGGGCCCCCCGAGGGGCAAGCGGGCGCCGCGCCCGGTGGACGAGGAGCGTGACGGAGGCCGAGGGGCTCCGGCCGCTGGCGTCGTTCCACTCGCAGCCGATCCCACGCGACAGGCGGTGGCCCCGCCGGGGCCGGGCCGGGCGGCGGCACGTCGCGGTCGTGCGTAGCCATGCCGGGTGCCTCGGCTCGAAACGCTGGTCGTCGTGGCGGCGGCGCTCCTCGAGGTGGCGGGGATCGCGGCGATCGTGATCGGGGCCCTCTGGTCGACGATTCGTGCCGCGTTCGCCGGCCCGGTCCCCGCCGGGGAGCGCTACGGCCGCTTCCGGTTGGACCTGGGCAAGGCCATCCTCCTCGGCCTCGAGCTCCTGGTGGGCGCCGACATCATCCGCTCCGTGGCGGCGCCCACCTTCGCCGGCGTCTCCGTGTTGGGGCTGATCGTGGTGGTTCGGACCTTCCTCAGCTTCACGCTCACCGTGGAGCTGGAGGGGCGGTGGCCGTGGCAGCGCGGGCCCGAGGTCCACCGGCCTCCCGATCGGCCGCGCTCTTAGGCGGCGCGGGCGTCGGCGAGGGTCTGCCGGGGCAGGTGGATCCACGCGGTGGTCCCCTCGCCGACCCGGCTCTCCAGTTCCAGGGTCCCGCCGTGGGCCACGACGATCCGCCGGGCCAGCACCAGCCCCAGCCCCAGGCCCCCCGTCGATCGGGTGCGGCTCCGGTCCGAGCGGAAGAAGGGCGTGAACAGCTGGGCGAGGTCCTCGGGCGGGATCCCCACGCCCCGATCGACCACCGAGATCGCCCAGCCGGTCTCGTCGCCCCGGGCGCCGAGGACGATCGGCCGGTCGGCCTCCGAGTGCCGGACGGCGTTGTCGAGGAGGTTGTCCAGGGCCCGGCGGAAGAGGGCCGGGTCCGCGTGAATGGCCGATCCGACGGTCTCCTCGAGCTCGATCCGGAACTCCCGCTGCGGATGGGCCGCGCGCACCCGACCGATGGCGCGCTCGAGGAGGACCGGCACCTCGACGCGCTCGCAGCGAAGCGGGGTGGTCTCGCCGGCCCGGCCCATCGCCAGGTCGAGCCGGGCGGTGGTGAGGACGTCGGCCACGAGCCGCTCGAGCTCCTCGAGATCGCCGGCGATGTCCCGGAGCGATTCCCGGGCCGCGGCGGGATCGCCCTCATCGGCGAGGTCGAGCGCCAACCGGATCCGGGCGAGCGGCGTCCGGAGCTCGTGGGAAACGTTGGCCAGGAGCTCCTTCTGCG
>JAEZJH010000154.1 GCA_023436385.1 Pseudomonadota bacterium | reverse complement strand
CACCGACGGCGCCCCGCAGTACGACCGGCCCCGGGCCCGCCCGGAGTGGCTCGACGCGCTCCAGGCCTTCGACCCGGCCTCGCTGCCCGCCCCCGCCGATCTCGGCGCGACCCTGCTCCGGCTGATGGCCGACCCGACCATCGCCTCCAAGGAGTGGGTCTATCGCCAGTACGATCACATGGTGCGGGTCGGCACCGTGGTCCGTCCCGGCGGCGACGCCGCGGTGATCCGGGTGGAGGACACCGGCACCAAGGGCGTGGCGCTGAGCGTCGACTGCCCGCAGCGGATGTGCTTCCTCGATCCCTACGAGGGCGGGAAGCTCACCGTCGCCGAGGCGGCCCGCAACGTCTCCGTGGTCGGCGGCGAGCCGATCGGCCTCACCGACTGCCTGAACTTCGGCAACCCGGAGAAGCCGGAGATCATGTGGCAGTTCGCGGAGGCCTGCCGCGGCATCGCCGACGCCTGCCGGGCCCTGGACATCCCGGTGGTCGGCGGCAATGTCTCGCTTTACAACGAGACCGACGGCAAGGGCATCCACCCGACGCCCACCTGCGCGGTGGTCGGCCTGGTGCCCCACGTCGGCTGCACCGCCGGCTCCGCCTTCCGGAAGGCCGGCGACCTGGTCGCCCTCCTCGGCGTCTGCACCGGCGAGGCCGGCGGCTCCCAGTACCTGGCCACCATCCACGGGACCACCGCGGGCCTCCCGCCCCGGCTCGACCTCGAGCGCGAGGCCAAGGTCCAGGCCGCGGTCCGGAAGCTGGTCCGCGAGGGCCTGGTCTCCTCCGCCCACGACTGCGCCGAGGGCGGCCTGGCGGTGGCGCTCGCCGAGTCGTGCGTCTCCGGCCAGGGCCCGCACCTGGGCGCCCGGGTGAAGGTCTCCGGCGACGCCCGGGCCGACCTGCTCCTCTTCGCCGAGGACCCCTCCCGCGTGGTGATTTCCGCGGCGCCGGAGCACCGCGCCGCGATCGAGAAGATCGCCCGGGAGGCCGGCGCGCCGCTCGCCTGGCTGGGCGAGGTCGGCGGCGACACCCTGGCGATCGAGGGGCTGCTCGAGGTGAAGATCGCCGACCTCTCTCGCGAGTGGCGCGAGGGGCTGGTCCGGGTGGTCGAGGGGTAGCACTCCCGTCGCCGCCGGAAAGACGAGACGCCGCCGGGCCCGGGGCCGCGGCGGCGCTCGTGTTTCTGCGGCAGGGGTCCCGGCGCCCGGAGCCCACGGCGTCAGAGAAACGCCATCACGATCTCGAAGACGATCAGCAGCACGATGGTCAACTCGAGCAGCGTCGTCCGCCGGATGTCCAGCTCGCCCTTGAGCAGCGTATACACGCCGGCCACCAGCGACTGTTTCCGATACACGCTCTCCTGCCAGGACGGCATCCGGAACCGCCGCACCGCCGCCCGATAGACCCGCGCCAGGTAGAAGTCGCCGATCAGCTTCAGGGCGTTCTCGACGCGCTCGGTGAACTCGGTCAGCTCCACCAGTCGCTTCTGCACCTCGCGGGCGAGGGTGCCGTAGGGGCTCCAGAGGAGCGACCAGACGCGCCGCTTGGCGGCGGCAAACTCGTCGTAGATCCGGGCCAGCTCGCCGTCGAGGAGGGCGTCGTAGTAGCGGAGCTCGAGCAGCTGCGAGGTGGCGAACTCGAGGATGGCGGGGATGTCCCGGCTCCCCGAGGGCTCGAGGACGAAGGCGCTGTTCCAGTCGATCACCGCCAGGTCGTGCTCGAAGTAGCTGTAGGCGTGCTTGAGCACGTCGGCCCGCTCCGCGGCGGAGAGGGCGCCGGCGCCGGTCTCGCCGAGGAGGAGCTTGGCGAGGCCGGGCATCTCCAGGACCTCCGCGGCGGTGGGCCGTCCCTCCAGCTCCTCCACGAAGATCACCGTGTACGTCTCCACGCCCGGCCAGTCGTGGAGCCCCTGGATCGCCGGGGCGATCCGCGGGACCAGCTCCGCGAGGACGGCCCGGGCCGCCGCCTCCAGCGCCGGCGCGTCGTAGAGCTCGTCGCAGAGCGGGCCCAGCTCGCCGAGCGGCGTCCCCGGGGGAATGGTCACCTCGAAGGTCACCCCGGCGGCGGCGTAGTCGTAGAGGTGGACTTCGACCTCGGCCTCGAGGCGGCGACCGGTCCGGGGCAGGTCGACGGTCCGGCGCCCCGCCGGTACGGAGAGGGGCGGTGCGGCGAAGGCCAGCGACTCCGCGCCCTCGCGCGACGGCCGCAGGCGCCGGTGGCCGGCGCTTCCCCGAAGCAGGCGATCGGCGTGCTCCAGGTTGACCTCGTCCCCCACGTCGAGGATCCGGTAGCAGAGGAGCTTGCCCCGCTGGACGCCATAGGTGCCGGCCGCCATGCCCTCGATCGTGGGCCCCACGCCGCCCCTTCGCCAAGGGCCCTCCGGGGCACTGGACGAACGCCCGCTCCGCCGTCCGTGCGCCGGCGGGGTCGAGCGGCGCTCGGTTGCACGGCCGCCGTCACGGTCACAGATTCGACGCCCGGGCCGTCGCCCGGAGGATGGGGCGAAGGTGGCCGAAACCAGGCAGATTCCCGGGCCCGTGCCGGCTCCCGCCGGCTCCAGGGTCGAGTCCCGCGGCACGGAGATCGATCTTCGCTACGTGCGCTACGAGGCCCTCGGCGCCGGGCTGATCGGCACCGTGTATCGAGGCAAGCACACCGGCCTCGGCTACGAGGTGGCGATCAAGGAGCTGAAGGACGTCTTCGTCCACTTCCCGTTCCTGCAGCGGCCGGAGGTGTTGAAGCGGTTGAAGCGCGAGCTGACCGCCCAGGCCCAACTCCGGCATCCGTGTATCGCGGCGGTCCTCGACCAGAACCTCGAGGTGGCCCGGCCGTACTTCGTCACCGAGCTGTGCGCGGGTGGGTCGCTGCGGAAGCGGCTCGAGGCGAGCCCCGGCGGCCTGCCGGTGGAGCTGGCGCTCCGCTGGTTCCTGCAGGCGGCGAGCGCCCTCGAGGCGGCCCACGCCGCGGGGCTGGTCCACCAGGGGATCCGCCCGGAGAACCTCCTCCTCGACGATCGCGGCAACGCCAAGGTCTCCGATTTCGGCCTGGCCCGGATCCTCGAGCTGGACTCGGCGACCGCGCCGCCGTTCTTCATCGGCGCCTCGTCGCCCACCTACCTCGCCCCCGAGCTGCTCGCCCGCGGGGCGACCGCCGGGCCGGAGAGCGACGTCTACGCCCTGGGGATCCTCTTCTACGAGACGCTCACCGGGATGCTCCCCGGCCGGCGCTCGCCGCTCCCCTCGGCGGCCCGGACCGACGTGCCGCGGGAGTTCGACGCGATCTTCGAGCGGATGACCGCCGACCGCCGGGACCAGCGGCACCCCGACGCCGGCGCGGTCCTCGACGAGCTGTTCGGGGTGCTGCGGCCCACCCTCGGGACGCGGCACGAGCTGGTGCTTTCGATCCGGGCCGGCGCGATGCCGGTCGCCGGCGACCGTCGCGCCGCGGCCCCGCGGCCGGCCAACGTGGCCCTCGCCGCCGGCCGTTTAGCGGAGCCGGCTCTTTAGGGCATCGAGGGTGAAGACGCCGCGCTCCGCGCAGAGCTCGATGACCGCCCGGACCACCCGGGACATCCGGTCCTGGTTGGCCTTGAGCACGGCCAGCCGCTGGAGCTCCTCGGGCGAGAGCGTGCCG
>JAEZJH010000119.1 GCA_023436385.1 Pseudomonadota bacterium | reverse complement strand
CGTTCGGCCGGGTGGGCTTGCCCCCGAAGCCGCCGGGGTTCTCCTCGGGGCCGGAGGAGGTGTTGGACCCGCCCCCGCAGGCCGTGAGCAGCGCGGCGACGGCGAGGGCGAGCGGGGCGAGTGGTCGCTTCGACATGGGGTTCCTCACTGCACCGAGACCTCGAGGTCGTACGCGTTCTGCGTGCGATCGCTCGACGGGAGCACCTGCAGGAAGGCCCTGCCGCCGGTGACGCCGGCCACCGTCACCTCCTCGAGGGCCTCGGTGGTCCGCGAGGCCCGGAGGAGGGTGGCGCCGTCGCCGTCGTAGAGGAGGAGGTCGAGATCCCCGCCCAGCGGGTCGTGGAAGAGCCGCGCGGTGATCGACTTGCCGGCGGGGACGGAGATGGCGAACCAGTCCGGATCGGCCGGGCAGGCCTGCAGGTTCCGGTGGATCCCCTCCGACAGCGGGGCGGCGCCGGTCACCGAGTCGTTCTCCTCCCGATCGTCGTCGTCGCAGGGGACGCCGCGGGCCACCAGCACGTGGAGGGAGTAGGCCGCCCGCTCGTCGTGGGTCCGGATCCGGAGGAAGTAGTCGCCGTCGGCGGCGACGGTGGCGTCGACCAGGAGCGGGTCCTCGTCGAGGATGCGCCCCTGTGCGTCCCGGAGCTGCACGGAGAGGCCGTTCGCCACCAGGATGTCCGCCTCGATGTTGACGTTGACCCGGTCCGCCCGGCGGAGGGGCAGGGAGTACCAGTCCTCCTCCGTGCCGCAGACGGTGAGGCCGGTCCGCTCCCCCGGCCCGATCCGCACCGCCGTCTCCCGGGTCTCGTTGGGCTCGTCCTGATCCGGCTGGCAGGACCGGAGCACGCAGCGGCCCTTGCCCAGATCGCAGCGCTCGTCCTCGAGGCAGTCCTCGTCGGAGGCGCAGGGGGGCGGCGGCGCGGTGCAGGTGGAGGTGGCGCGGTTGCAGACCTTGCCGGCCGGACACTCCCCGTCGGAGAAGCAGGTCTCGCTCCCGGCGCAGCGGCCGGCGATGGTGTTGCAGGTGAGGCCGGGGCCGCAGTCCACGTCCTCCGCGCACTCGACGCAGCGCCCCTCGGCGGTGCAGCGCTCCCGGGCGGCGCAGACCTCCGCCTCCGTCGCCGCCGTGCACCGTGGCTCGCATTTCAGGGTGCCGGGGTTGCAGACCTCGTCGTCGAGACAGTCGGAGGAGGCGAAGCAGCCGATGTCTTCCTCGCAGACCCGGGTCTGACGGTTGCAACGCATCCCCTCCGGACACTGCCCGAGGGCCCCGCACTCCTGCACCAGGGCGCCGGGCTGGCAGAGCCCCTGGGCGCAGAACATCCCCAGCGGGCAGCCGTCGTGGGAGACACAGTCGCCGCCCCAGCCGTCGCGCCACCCGCAGGTGAACGAGCCGGGGTCGCACTCCCGGGCCCGGCCGCACTCGCCGTCGGTGGAGCAACCGAGACAGGCGCCCTCGCGGCAGATCAGCCCCGGGCCGCAATCGGCCTCGGTGAAACACTGCACCTGTTTCGGCGGCCCGTCGCCCGTGGTGCCGCTCTCGCTGCAGCTGGCGAGGAGGACGGGGACCGCCAGGAGGGCGAGGAGGGCGGCGGGAAGGAGACCGACGGGAAGGCGGCGCGTCATGGAACCGGGGCCTCCCCCACGGTGTCGACCGCGGTGAGCACGGCGGTGGGCCACTCGAGGACCAGGGCGTCCCAGAGGAGCCCCGGCCCCTCGAGGACCCGGGAGAGCTCCGCGGCCAGAACGCCGTAGACGTAGACGCGGACCGTCGCCCTGGTGGACGCGGTCTCCGCGCCGTGGTCCGAGTAGTAGACCACCTTCGCCGCGTAGCTCCCCGGCGCCGGCTTGGTGAGGACGATCCGCTCCGGCCCGTAGCCGTTCAGGTCGTCGCGCACCAGGCGCGGGTCGTCGAGGAGCGAGCCGAACTCGCCGAAGTCGGGCGAGCGGTTGTCGAAGTAGCAGTCTTTCGCGGAGTAGAGGGCGGCGGAGCCCTCGAGGAAGTGGAGGTCGAGATCGGCGGTGGGGTGATCCCAGACCAGCTCCACGTAGACGTCGTCGGCGGGCTTGGCGAGGACCGTCTGCCGGGCACAGGGGATCCGGGGATCGCCCTGCGGGTGCACGCAGGAGAGCCCGGCCGCATCGGAGACATCGAGGCCGATCTCGTATTCGCCCGGTTCGTCGAGCACCAGCGACGGGGTGGGGGAGGCGGGATCGGCGAACTCCGCGTCCGATCCAAACGGCTTGCGATACACCCGCCAGGCGAAGCCGAGGGGGAGGTCGCCGTCGGGATCGGTGGAGCCGGTCCCGTCGAAGCTCACCGTGTCTCCGGGGGCCGCGTTGCCGCCCGACGGCGGGGCGATCACCGCCACCGGCGCCCGGTTCACCGTGGCGGCGAGCGGCACCAGGATCTCCCGGCGGTCGGGATCGGTGGAGACGATCCGCACCGTCCCCGCCAGGGCGTCGGGGCCCGTGTCCTCGGTGGGCGCGCAGCGAATCCGTAGCTCCACCTCGCCTCCCGCCGTCCCGTCGCCGGGCGGCGGCAAGGTCGCCGGCGTCTGGGCCGACCCGGCGAAGGAGAACTCGGGGGCACTTCCGGCGACCAACTCCAAGGTCTCCACCACCAGCGGCGCGGTCCCCAACGAGCGGATCCGGATCCCCAGGACCTTCTGCTCGAGCACGCCCACCCGGCCGAAGTCGAGGGTTCCCGGTTCCACCTCGATCCGCCCGATCGTCGAGCCCTCGCCGAGGAGCCGGATCTCCGCCGGCCCCTGCTTGGGATCGTCGTGCTCGACGATCAGCCGGCCCTCGTAGGCCTGCTCGGCCGGCGGGCGGAAGCGCACCGGGACGATCACGCCGTTGGAGCCGGGGATCACCACCGGGGCGCTGCCCTCCTCCACGAAGAAGGGCCCGTCCTCGGGCTCGAAGCGGATCGCCCCGACCAGCAGCTCCGCCTGGCCGAGGTTGTCGAGCGCCAGCTCCAGGGTCTTCACGTGGAGGACCGGCACCGGCCCGAAGTCGAGGTAGGGTGCGCCCGCGTCGTCCTGGTGCGTGGCGCGCACGCGGAGTTCCGGATCGACCTCCTGCAGCGAGTCGTCGCCGCACGAGAGGGCGACCGCCGCCGCGGCCAGGGCGAGGAGGGAGCTCGCCACACGGCCCCGCCTCTCCGCCCGTGTGTTTCGGATTCCGCTCACAGATCCCTCGGCTTGTAGGAGAC
>JAEZJH010000054.1 GCA_023436385.1 Pseudomonadota bacterium | reverse complement strand
ATCGAGCCGGGAGAAGATCGCCGCCTCCAGCCGATCCCGGAGCGCCGCGATCCGGGTCGACTCGTCGGCCATCTCCCGGGCGGCGATCTCCGCGGCCGCGCCGAAGCCCACGATCCCCGGAACGTTCAGGGTCCCCGACCTCATGCCCCGTTCGTGCCCGCCGCCGTCGATCAGGGGCGCGAGCCGCACCCGCGGCTTCCGGCGCACCCAGAGCGCGCCCACGCCCTTCGGCCCGTACATCTTGTGGGCGGACAGGGAGGCCAGGTCGACGTGGAACTTCTCGACGTCAAAGGGGACCTTCCCCACGCCCTGGACCGCGTCGACGTGGAAGAGGACGCCCTTCTCCCGGGTGACCGCGCCGATCTCCGCGATCGGGTGGATCGAGCCGATCTCGTTGTTGGCGAGCATCACCGAGACGAGGATGGTCTTGTCGGTGATCGCCGCCCGGACCTGCTCGGCGGAGACCCGGCCTTCCTTGTCGACGTCGAGGTAGGTGACCTCGTAGCCCTGGCGCTCGAGGCGCTTACAGGTATCGAGGACCGCCTTGTGCTCCGTCTTGACGGTGATGAGGTGGTTGCCCTTGTCCTTGTAGAACTCGGCCACGCCCTTGATCGCCAGGTTGTCGGACTCGGTGGCACCGCTGGTCCAGACGATCTCCTTGGCGTTCCCGCCGATGAGGGCGGCCAGCTGCTCGCGGGCCTGCTCGACCGCTTCCTCGGCCACCCACCCGAACGGATGCGAACGGGATGCAGCATTCCCGAACTTTTCGCTAAAGTAGGGCAACATCCGCTCGAGGACGCGGGGATCGACCGGCGTGGTCGAGTGGTTATCGAAGTAGATCGGCAGCTTCAGCGCCATTCCATCGCTCCCGTCGACCGCGCCTCCGCGGCAGGGTCCGCGAATGTGGAGTCAACACGTCTATTTCGCGGACCTTATAAGAGCGGGGTCCCAACTCGTCAAGGGCTGCCCCGCTTCATGGGAGACCGACCTCTCGCCAAAAACCGCTGGTCAGCCTTCCGTTGCCAAAAGTGACGTAACGTAATCTAGCAAGCCGGACAACATGCGAAGAATCCCCCTTCTTCTCGCGGCCGCCCTCCTCACCGGGCTTGGTGTGCAGTTCCTCCCCGACCTGTTCGGGGCGGGGATCGGCGGAGGCCTCGGCCTCGAGACCGGCGACCTCGCCTCCGGCACGGCCCTGGGCAGCCTGGGCTTCGCCTACCTGGGCGGAGTCCTGACCAGCCTGACGCCGTGCGTCTACCCGCTGATCCCGATCACGGTCTCCATCTTTGGGGCCCGACAGGCGGAGAGCCGGTGGAAGGGCTTCGCGCTCGTCTCCTGCTACGTCCTCGGCATCGCCGCGATGTTCTCCGGCATGGGCCTCGCCGCCGCCTCGAGCGGCGCGGCGTTCGGCACCCTGCTCTCCAACCGCTGGGTGCTGGTGGGCCTGGCCGCCTTCTTCCTGGTGATGGCGGCCAGCATGTTCGGGGCCTTCGAGTTGGCCGTCCCCCAGGGCCTGGCCCAGCGGCTCAACCGGGTCGGCGGCGCCGGCTACGGCGGCGCCTTCGCCATGGGCCTGGTCGCCGGGATCGTCGCCGCGCCCTGCACCGGCCCGGTCCTCGCCTCGCTCCTCACCTTCGTGGCGACCAGCGGCCAGCCCGTGTTCGGCGTCAGCCTCCTCTTCACCTACGCCCTCGGGATCGGGCTGCCGTTCTTCCTGATCGGCGTCTTCTCCGTGTCGCTGCCCAAGAGCGGGCCGTGGATGGAGGGGGTGAAGTCGATCTTCGGGATCGCCTTGGTGGTCCTCGCCCTCTCCTACCTGAAGGACGCCCTGCCCGCGTCGGTGAAGGAGGGGTTCGCCGCGCTCGCGCCGTTCGTCACCATCGGCTCGGCGGCCGCGGCGGTGGGCGTGCTCCTCGGGGCGGTCCACAAGTCGTTCCACGACGCCGGCCCGGTGCGGATCCTCAAGGGCGCCGGCGTCGCGCTCCTCGCCCTGGGGATCTTCGTGCGGGTGAGCGCCCCCCACGCGGCCCTGGCCGAGGGCGAGGGGCTGAAGTGGGTCACCTCCCACGAGGCGGGCCTGGCGGCGGCGAAGGCGGAGGGGAAGCCGGTGATGATCGACTTCTACGCCGACTGGTGCGCCGCCTGTAAGGAGCTCGACAAGTTCACCTACGTCGATCCGCAGGTGGCACAGGAGGCGGAGCGCTTCGTCAACGTGAAGATCGACGGGACCGTCGAGGACGACGCGATCCAGGCGCTCTACAAGACCTACGGCGTCCAGGGCCTGCCGACGGTGGTCTTCCTCGACTCGACCGGGAAGCTCCTGCCCGAGCCCCGGGTCACCGGCTTCGTGGCGGCGCCGGCCTTCCTCGAGTTGATGAAGAACGTCGAGTAACGCCGGGGCGATGGGTGGATCGCGAGCAGGCCCGCCGATCGGCGGGCCTGCTTCGTTCCTGCGGGCGTTCCGCGGCCCGGCGGACCGGCGGGCGAAACCGGCTTACAGGTAGAAGCGATCGACGACGCCCTCGGTCACCGCGAGGATCGTCGACCAGCCCACCACCTGGTCCACCACCCCGGCGATGGCGTCGGGCCGCTTGCCGAGGAGCCCGGCGGAGGCGGAGCAGGCGTAAACCACGAGGTGACCGGTGGCCCGGGCCGCCTCGAGGAGCGCCGCGGCGGTGGGGTAGCCGCGATCGAAGGCGTCCTCGGCGGCGGCCACCGCCGGATCCGGTCCGGCTTCGAAGGAGGGCCGGGCCAGGTCGCCGGAGAGGAGCCGCTCGAGGGCCCACCAGAAGAAGAAGAGCTGCACGTCCCGGCCCGCGGCGGCGGCCGCGGCGGCGATCGCGCACCCCTGGTGCAGCCGGTCGTAGTCGCCGGCATGAAGGAAGACGGCGACGCGGGTCTTGGGATCGGGGTTCATCGCCGGCGCAAGATACGCGAAGCCGGCGCCGGCCGAAACCGCCGGTCAGGCGCCGGGATCGGGCGACGAGGGCGCGGCCGCCGGCGCTGCGATCCGCTTGGCCAGCACCGCTCCCAGCACCGTCAGCCCGACGATCGCGACCACCGCCGCGGCCACCAGCGGCGGGCTCGGGCGCGCCGCGGTGGCGCCCAGGGTGGCCATCGCCAGGGTCCCGGGGAGGCTACCCAGGGTGGTGGCGCCGACTACGGTGCGGGCCCGCATCCCCGAGGCCGCGGAGACCGCGATCACCAGGTCGGTAGGCACCAGGAACCCCAGGGTCGCCACCAGCACGAAGGCGAAGCCCCGGGTCCGGGCCAGGGTCGAGAAGCGCTCCCAGCGCGGCCCCGCCAGGTCCCGCACCGCGCCGCCGCCGAACGACCGGGCCAGACCGTGGACGAGGAGCGCCGCCGCCGCCGCACCGCCCAGGGCGATCCCCGCCCCCAGCCACGGCCCCCAGATCAGGCCAGCCGCCACCGCGAAGAGCGAGCCGGAGACCACCACCGAGAGCGGCCGGATCGCCGCGGCCGCCAGGAAGGCCGCGAGGCCCGGCGGCCCCAGGGAGAGCACGCCCGCCTGGATGCGCTCGGGGGTGACGTCGTCCGAAGCGCCGGTAAGGACCAGGGCGGAGAGCCCCAGGAGAAACGGCGCCACCAGGGCGCCGAGGTTCTTCCAACTCCGGCGGGAGATCCTCCCGAACATGGCCCGAAGGCGCCGCATGGCCTCATCGTGGGCACGGCCCGAGCCGGCGGGGAGGCCGGCGAGAGAAGGCCAGCAACGATCGCCCGGGGGAGGGTCCCGCTGCCGGGCCCGCCGCATCGCGGCAGACCCGCTGCATCGCGGCAGACCCGCTGCATCGCGGCAGACCCGCTGCATCGC
>JAEZJH010000009.1 GCA_023436385.1 Pseudomonadota bacterium | reverse complement strand
GTTCCACCCTGGAGATCGGCTCGCCGATCGCCCTCACCGACGCGCGATTCCGGCTCTTCGACGAGACCGACCGCGTGCTCCCGTCCCGGGACCGGATCACCGTCGGCCAGGGCACCCAGATCACGATCACGCCGGTCGAGCCGCTCCCTCCGGGCTCGGCGTTCCGACTCTGGATTACCGGCCAGGTCCAGCCGTATCCGACCGGCGTCGACGGGAAGGCCTTCGGGGAGCGCTCGCTCCGGTTCCACACCACCGGCGAGAAGCCGGCACCGCCGCCGCCGCCGGAGAAGAAGCGCCGCCGCCGATAGAAAACTCGAATTATTCTCAAGAACGGAGGGGAGGGCGCCCTGTCCGGCCGCCCTCCCCTCCGCCGACGCCGTCACCCCGGAAGCGCCAGGAGGAGCCGGCTGACGTCGTAGATCACGTCGCCGCGCTCGTAGACGGCGCGGGCCGGGAGCGGCAGGCCCTCGGCTTCGATGGTCCGGTTGCGGGCGAGATCGAGCAGCGGCCGGAGCTGGATGCAGTCGTAGAGGTTGTATTCGACCACCCGGCGCAGCGCCTCGACGTCCCGCTCCAGCTCCCACTTCCGCCAGAGCTTCACCGCGTCCCAGCCGTCGAGGCCGTCGACGCTGCCGGGGCGTGGCAGGCCCATCCGCCGCTCCAGCGCCTTGAGGCCACCCCGCTCTCCCAGGCGGCGCCAGAGGTGCAGGAGGTCCACGTGTACCGGCGGCAGCGGCAGGCCGGGGAAGGCCCGGCGGAGCACCGGTAGGTCGAAGGAGGTGCCGTTGAAGGTGACGACGATCGCCGACCGGGCCAGGGTCTCGCCCAGCGCCTCGAGGTTGACCCCGCGGACGAAGGCATGGGGTCCGTCCGCGTCGAAGACGCCGACCACGGTGACCAGGTTCTCCGGGCCGCCGTCGGTCTCGATGTCGAGGAAGCAGGTGGCGTTCTCGAAGGCTGGCCAGAGACGCCAGCGCTCGTTGATCGGGAGCCGGGCGGCGAGTCCGGCGGCATCGCGCCGCGCCAAGAGCTCCCGGGCCTCGTTCACCGCCGTCCGCAGCCGGTCATCGAGGCGCGGCGAGAGGATCAGGCCTTCCGCCGGCAGGTCGTCCCAGCAAACGTAGCCCTTGGCCCAGAGCTCGCGCTCGCGGGAGGCGCCGATTCCGGGCAGGCAGCGGAAGGTGCTCTTCAGCATCGGCCGGTTGTACCACCGGGCCCGCCCACCGCGGGTGGCGAGCGGTCGAGGAGCGGGCGTGGAAGCGGCCCCCGGCCCAGGCCGGCCCGCCGCGGCCGGACCGACGGACGGGCGGTCAGATCGTCCTGTCGGCGAGGAGCGGCAGGAGCGGCAGGTCCGCCTCGCAGAACGGGAGCCGCGAAAGCTCCGACCGCTCCACCCAGGCGACCGCGTGGGCCTCGTGGGCCGAAGGCTCGACCCCGGGCGGGAACGCCGCCCCGAGGAGCACCAGCTCCACCACCAGGTCCTCGTACTCGTGGACGTGCTCCCAGAGGATCCGGTCGACGGCGACGTCGACGCCCAGCTCCTCCCGGCACTCGCGGGCCAGGGCGGCGGCCTCCGATTCGCCCGGCTCCACCTTGCCACCGGGGAACTCCCAGAGCAGGCCCCGGGCCTTCCCGGGCGGCCGCTGCTGCACGAACACCCGGTCGTCCCGCGCAAACAGCCCCGCCACCACCCGCACCCGCCGCTTCACCGAACCTCCCCGACGGTCCGCAGTCGGTAGAGCGTACCCAGGTTGGTAAGGGCCCAGACCGTGCGGCCTTGGACCGCGGGCGAAACGGAGAAACCGGAGCCCGGCTGGAAGGTGCGGAGCGGCCTGCCGGTGGCCTTGTCGGCGAAGAGCAGGCCGGCGGGGCTGGGGAAGACGACCATCGAGCCGACCAGCACCGGGGCGCCGGTGGCGACGTCGCCGGTATCGACCGCCCAGACCGGGACGCCATCGGCGAGGCGCAGGGCCCGCGCGGTGGTGTCGCCGCCGACGAAGAGGAGCTCGCCGTCGGTGCCGAGCGCCACCGCCCCCGGGGCCTCGGTCCGCCAAAGCTCCTTCCCGGTGGCGGCGTCGAGGGCGAAGACGCCGCCGGCGAAGGAGGCGGCGTAGACCCGGCCATCCCGGACCACCGGGACCGCGTCGACGTCCGGGAACTTCTTCAGCGCGCCGGCGAGCCGGGCCTCCCAGATCAGGCGCCCGTCGTTGGCCCCCAGGGAGACGAGGACGCCGTCGGAGAAGCCGGCGAAGAGCCGATCGCCGGCGAGGGCCACCCCCACGCCGCCGCGGATGGTGAGGCCCGCGGGCGTGTCGCGGCGGTAGGTCCACTTCACCTCGCCGCTCCCCGCGTCGAGGGCCTGGACGGTGTCGTGATCGGTGCCGACGAAGACCCAGGCGCCCTGGGCCACCGGCCGCTCGATCACCTCGGCGGCGACGAACCGGGACCAGCGCCGCTCGCCGGAGAACCGGTCGATGGCGTGGAGCCGGCCGTCGGCGGCGCCGATGTAGAGCGCGTCGTCGGTGACCGTCGGGGCGGAGGTGAGCGCGGCGGGGAAGTCCGTCCGCCACAGCTCCCGGGCATCGCGGGTCAGCGCCCGGAGGACGCCGTCCCGGGTGCCGACGTAGATGTCGCCGGTGAGGTCGTCGATCGCCGGCCCGGACCGCTCGCGCGGCGCGTACTCGAGGATCGGGCGCTCCACCAGGCGGACCTGCCGCTCGATGTCATAGACGTCGAGGAGCGGTCCGCGCGCGGCCTTGCAGGGCCGGAACGCGAGCGGATCGGACGCGGCGAGCGCCCCGCCGGAGATGGCAAGGGCGCCCGCGAAGAGGACGGCGCGCAGGAGGGCCGGGCGCACGGAGCGATCTTACCCCGCGTCGGCGGCGCCGGCGGGCTCGCCGGGGGCCGCCGGATGGAGCACGTTGAGGACGGCGAGCCGTTCGGAGGCGAACCGGTTCACCGGGCTCTGGCCGTACTCGCTCTTGATCTGCTCGTAGAGCTTCCGCGCCTCGTCCCACTTCCCCTGCTGCTCGAGGAGGCGGGCCTTGCCGAAGAGGGCGCGATCGGCGAAGTCCGGCGCCTCCTCCTTCATCCGGTCCCAGGCCGCGACCGCCGCGGTGGCGTCGCCCTTCGCCTCGAGCGCGGTGGCCCGGCCCTCGAGGGCCAGGAAGCGCATCGGGTCGTCCTTGCCGGCGGCGCCCAGGTACTCGTCGTAGGCGGCCAGGGCCTCGTCGAACTTGCCCAGCTTGAAGCGGGCGTCGGCGAGGGGCAGGAGCGCGGAGCGGGCGACGTCGGAGCCCGGGTGCTGCTCGCGGACCTCGGCCAGCGCCTTCTCGATCGCCTGCTGCTTCTCCGTCTCGGAGGCGAAGGTCTCCGTGCCGGCGGCCGGGGCCTCATCGCCCGGCTCGACCACCGGACGGTCGAGGAGCGCCAGGGCCGCGGCGAGCTGCTTGCCGCCCTTGGTGACCTTGGGGCCGGAGTCGCCGCCGCCGAAGATCAGGCCGATGGCGAGGATCAGGGCGAGGAGCCCCACGCCGCCCCAGAGGACGTGCTTCGGGTGCTCGTGGGCCCAGTCGAGATAGGACTGGCTCTGCGCCTGGAACTTGTCCGGTCCGGCGAGTTCGCGCTTCGAGAGCTTGGGTTCTTTGGCCAAGGAGCTGTGCCTCCACGATGGCTGGCAGGAAGCGGAGGAGGCTAGGGTTTTTTGTTTCCAGGGTCAACGACAAGCCGCCTGCAGGGCCGCTTCTCGCTCGATTCCCCCCGCCCGGCGGTGGCGAACGACGGCGACCCGCCCGCTCCCGTCGCCCGGTTGGACCGCTCCCGCACCCGGAGGTACCCTCCGGCGGTGCTCCGCCCTGCCGCCCTCCCCCTCGCCCTGCTGCTCGCCCTCGCCCCGACCGGCGCCGCGGCGTCCCGCTCCCTCGCCGCCGATCGACCGGTCCGGCTCTCCGCGGAGCTGGGGCCGTCGTGGGTCGGCTCGCGCCTCGACGTCGGCCCGGGCCTCGCCGGCGCCGCCCGGATCCGGGTGCAGGCGACGCCGCGGTTCCTCGTCTCCGGCGCCTTCGTCCACCAGGTGCTGACCCTCGAGGACGGCGACCACGTGGGCGTGAACGTGCTGCCGCTCACCGTCGACCTGCGCCTCGACCGCGCCCCGGTCGCGCCCTTCATCGGCGGCGGCGTGGCGGTGGCCCTGGTCGAGGGCCTCGCCACCAGCGTCGACGCGGCCCTCGAGTTCGGCCTGGAGATCGCCCTCGACGAGCGGTGGTCGGTGGCCGTGCAGGGGAGCTACTACGGCCTCGCCCAGGCCCAGAGCTTCCCCTTCTTCTCCAGCATTACCGCCGGGATCCAGGTCGGGCTCTAACGGCGCCGCCGCGGCCCGCCCCGGGCCCCCGCCTTCCGGCGGATCGCCAGCCGGATCGGCACCTCCAGCCCGAACACCTCCCGCAGCTTGTTGGCCACGTAGCGGCGGTAGTCCGGCGGCACCAGGTCCGGCCGGTTGGTCACCAGCGAGAACACCGGCGGCCGCCGGTGGGTCTGGGCGACGTAGTAGATCCGGGCCCGCTTCCCGTCGACCACCGGCAGGGCGTGGTGCTCGGAGATCTCCGCCAGCACCCGGTTGAGCATCGCCGTCGGCACCCGGGCGCCCGACTGGTCGTAGAGCCGCTCCGCGACCTCCAGCACCCGCTCCGTCCCCCGGCCCTCGAGGGCGGAGAGGAACAGCGCCGGGGCGTAGGAGATCCAGGGGAGCTTCCAGCGCAGGTCGGCGAGGAACTCGTCCTGCTTCTTCTTGTCGCCGGCGATGAGATCCCACTTGTTGACCACGACCAGGAGCGGCTTCCCCTGCTCCTCGGCGAGCCCGGCGATCTTCGCGTCCTGCTCGACCACGAACTCCGTGGCGTCGAGGAGGACCACCACCACGTCGCTGGTCTCCGCGGCCTTGAGGGCCCGGAGCACGGAGTAGGCCTCGACCTTGAGCGCGATCGAGCGCTTGCGACGGATACCCGCGGTGTCGGTGAGGACGAACGTCCGGCCCCGGCGCTCCACCTCCGCGTCCACCGGATCGCGGGTGGTGCCGGCCACCGGGCTGGTGACGAACCGCTCCTCGCCGAGCAGCGAGTTGAGGAGCGTGCTCTTCCCCACGTTGGGCCGGCCGAGGATGGCGACGCGGATCGGCTTCGACCGGTCCTCCTCCTCGGAAGGCGCCTCCGGCGGCGTCTCCGGGGCCTCCTCCTCGGAGTCGTACGGCGCCCCGCCCGCCTCCTCCGCGGCCTCGCGCTCCGGCTCGATCCGCGGCGCGCCGGGGATCAGCTCGAGGAGCCGGTCGAGCATGTCGTTGATGCCCCGGGCGTGCTCCGCGGAGACCGGGAACACCTCGGGGAGCCCGAGCCGGTAGAACTCCGAGAGGAACTCCTCCTCCTCCCGGCGGCTCGAGTCGATCTTGTTGACCGCCAGGATCAACGGCTTGCCGCCGCGCCGGAGCATCTCGGCGATCTCGATGTCCACCGGCGTCGGCCCCGCGGTCCCGTCGACCACCAGGATCACCGCCTGGGCCTCCTCCACCGCCAGCCGCGCCTGGTCCCGGACCTGCTGGATCAGCCGGTCCTTGGCGTCGGGCTCGAACCCGCCGGTGTCCACCAGCAGGTAGCCCCGGCCCTCGTGCTCGGCGGGCGCGTAGTTCCGGTCCCGGGTGATCCCCGGCCGGTCCTCGACGATCGCCAGCCGCCTGCCGGCCAGCCGATTGAAGAGCGTGGATTTACCGACGTTCGGGCGGCCGACGATCGCCACCACCGGTCTCGTCCGGTCCGCGGACATCACGTGTACCCCAGCTTCCGCAGCGCCTCGCCGCGTTCGCTCCAATTCGGTTCGACGGTGACCTCGAGGGAGAGGAACACCCGGGCCCCGAGGAGGCCCTCGATTCCCCGCCGCGCCTCGGTGCCGATCCGCTTCAACATCGCCCCGCCCTTGCCGATCACGATCGCCTTCTGCGAATCGCGGGCGACATAGATCCGGGCGAAGATCCGCACCAGGCCCCGGCCGTCCCGCTCGCTCTCGTCGAAGTCCTCGATCACCACCGCGGCGGAGTGCGGGATCTCCTGGCGGGTAAAGCGGAGGATCTGCTCGCGGACCAGCTCGCCCACCAGGCGCCGCTCCGCGGCGTCGGTGAGCACGTCCTCCTCGAAGATCGCCGGGCCCTCGGGAAGCTGCCGCTCGATCTCCTCGAGGAGCCCCTCGACGTTCTCGCCCTCCCGGGCGGAGATCGGCACCACCGCGGCGAAGGGGAGCACGTCCTTCCAGGCGTCGATCACCGGCAGGACCAAGTTCCGCGGCACCGTGTCGATCTTGTTGATCGCCAGGACCACGGGCTTGCCGCTCTGCTTCAGCCGCTCGACGATGAACTCGTTGCCCTCGCCGATCTCCACCCGCACGCCGGCGGGCGCCTCCGGGTCCTTCACCATCCCCGGCTCGATCACGAACAGCACCGTGTCCACATCGGCGAGGACGCCCAGGGCCTGCTCGACCATGTAGCGGTTGAGGACGCCCTTGGCCCGGTGGATCCCCGGCGTGTCCCAGAACCCGATCTGCGCGTGGGGGCGGTTCAGCACCCCGAGCAGCCGGTTCCGCGTCGTCTGTGGCTTCGGGCTGACGATGGCCAGCTTCTGGCCCAACACGTGGTTCAAGAGCGTGCTCTTGCCCACGTTGGGACGCCCGATGATCGCGCAGAAGCCCGCGCGGAACGCGGGCTTTTCGGCCTTCTTGCTACCCAACCTGCACCTACTTCTTGTCGGTGATCGTCACCCGCTGGAGGGTCACGTCGTGTTCGGGCCGATCCATCGGCCCCCGGCGGACCCGGGCGATGGCCCGGACCACCTCCATGCCCTCGATCACCTCGCCGAAGATGGTGTGCCGCCCGTTGAGCCAGGGTGCGGCGACCTCGGTGAGGAAGAACTGGGAACCGTTGGTGTTCGGGCCCGCGTTGGCCATCGCCAGGATGCCGGGGCGGTCGAACTTCCGGGCGGAGATCTCGTCGGCGAAGCTGTAGCCGGGCCCGCCGGTGCCCCGTCCCAGGGGATCGCCGCCCTGGATCATGAACTCCGGGATCACCCGGTGGAACAGGGTCCCGTCGTAGAGCGGCCGGGTCACCCGGGCGCCGGTCCGGGGATCGGTCCACTCCTTGGTGCCGGTGGCGAGGCCGACGAAGTTGGCCACCGTCTCCGGCGCGTCCTTGGGAAACAGCCGGCACTTGATCGTGCCGAGGGTGGTCTCGAGCGTTGCGTACAGTTCGTCCGGCATCTCGACCTCCCTCCTTCCGGGCGCCGTTGGGGGCGCGGGACTCTACGTTCCGGAATGGACCGAACGCAAGGGAAAGCGCCGGCTACTCCCGGCCCTGCCCCTCCCGATCGGTCCCGGCCTCGCCCGCCCCGTCCTCCGGCGGCGGCGCGAAGACCCGCATCCCCTCTCCGACCGGCACCGTGACCGGCTGCCGGGGCCTGGGCGCGGGCGGCAAGGAGGCGATCGTCTCCAGCGCCTCCTTCGCCGCCAGCTGCTCGGCGTCCTTCTTCGAGCGGCCGGTGCCATGGCCCAGCACCTGCCCGTTGATCGCCACCTCGATCACGAAGGTCTTCGAGTGGTCGGGACCCCGCTCCTCGACGACCCGGTAGCGCGGGGTGGCGTGGAGCCGCCCCTGGGCCAGTTCCTGGACCTGGGTCTTGTAGTCGCGGTCGGCGATCCCGGCCCGCTCGATCGCCGCGCCGAAGAAGCGGTCCACGAACTCGAGGACCCGGGGCATCCCGCCGGCCAGGTAGATCGCGGCGATCACCGCCTCGAGGGCGTCGGCGAGGAGGCTCGGCTTCTCCCGGCCGCCGGTCAGCTCCTCGCCGCGGCCGAGGAGGAGGATCTCTCCCAGGCCGAGGGTGACCGCCACCTGGTAGAGCCCCTGCTCGTTGACGATCGAGGCCCGCAGCTTCGACAGCTCCCCCTCCCGCGCCGTGGGGTACCGCTCCATCAGCCGGTGGGAGACGGCGAGATCGATCACCGCGTCGCCCATGAACTCGAGGCGCTCGTTGTCGACCAGCACCTCGCCGCGGTGCTCGTTGACGTAGCTCTTGTGCGTGACCGCAGCCAGGGCCTCCCGCCCGTCGCCGAGCGAGAGGCCGAGCCGCGCCTCGAGGGTCGCCACCCGTTCGCCCGCGGTCACGAAACCCTCCCCGACGCACGACGGACCGCCCGGGGGGAGGCCATCGAGGACGGAGCCGGGGACGCGGAGAACATGCTGCAAATCATGGGTGGCACTCGGACGTTTGCAAACCGGCGTTTACTTCCCGTAGACCGACTCGCGGGCCAGCTTCCCGGCGAGCGGGACCTCGTAATACTCCCCGGAGTTCACCTTCACCGCGGCGATGATCGCGAAGATCGCCATGACGAACCAGCCCACGCCGCAGGTCACCATCGAGAGGACCGCGCCGGCGACACCGAGCCAGAGCGCCTCGAGGGCGTGGAACGCCACGTACTGCGAGCTGTCCTTGCGGACCAGGTAGATCACCAGCGGCGCGAGCAGCGGAAAGAAGATGTTGAGGACGTGGGCAAGGAGCGCCCAGGTCTTCTCGTCGGACGTGGGGGCCACCGCTGGCGGCATTCGCGCGGGTACGGGCAATCCGGTCGGCTGCATATCTCCCTCCAAGACGCAAACGACGGTTGGTACGGCTGCTACGTGCGGCCGCGGCATTCGCGGCCGGCGCTACAAGAGGCGGCCGGCGACGTCCTCCACCAGCGCGTAGGGGTCGGCCTCGTGCCGGGCGATCCGGGCCGCCAGCTCGTCGAGCTGGCCTTCCTCGCGCTCGAGGCGGAGCAGGGCCGAGGAGAGCACCTTCTCCCGGAGGAGCGCCAGGAACTCGGTGCGGGCGCGGACGGCCTCGCGGGTGGCGAGCTTCCCCTCCTTCTCGAGGTGCTCGCGATGCCGGGCCACCGCCGCCCCCAGCTCGTCGATCCCCTGGCTCCGGACGGCGATGGTCCGGACGATCGGCGGGCCCCAGGTCGGGTCGTCGGTGGTGAGCGCGGTCGGCACGGCGGTGAAGCGGTGCTGGGCGTCGGGGTCGCCGGGGTGGTGGAGGGTCTCGCGGAGGTCGAGCATCGCCTTCAGCTCGCGCTCGATCCGGTCCACGCCCTCCCGGTCGGCCTTGTTGCTCGCGAAGACGTCGGCGACCTCGAGGATGCCGGCCTTGATCGCCTGGATGTCGTCGCCCATCCCCGGGACCACCACCACGATGGTGGTGTGGGCCAGGGAGGCGATGTCGATCTCGTCCTGGCCGACGCCCACCGTCTCCACCAGGATCACGTCCTTGCCCATCGCGTCCATCACCCGGATCACGTCGGAGGTGCCGCGGGAGAGGCCGCCCAGGGCACCGCGGGTGGCGAGGGAGCGGATGAAGACGCCCGGGTCGAGGGCGTGGTCCTGCATGCGGATCCGGTCGCCCAGGATCGCGCCGCCGGTGAAGGGGCTGGTCGGATCGACGGCGACCACGCCGACGGTCTTTCCCTGCTTCCGGTAGTGGCGGATCAGCTCGTTGGTCAGGCTCGACTTGCCGGCGCCCGGGCTCCCGGTGAGGCCGATCACCTGCGCCCGCCCGGTGTGGGGGAAGAGCTCCCGGAGCGCTCCCACCGCCCAGGGCTGGGCGTCGTCGAGCGCGCGCATCAGCCGCGCCGCCGCCCGGATGTCGCCCCCCAGGACTCGCCGGGCGATCGCTGCCGCTTCCCCGCCGCCGCCCCGTTCTTCGCTGACCATGTGCCGCACGCTCCTTCGGCGGCCGGCATCGGCCAGCCGCGATTTGGCGGCATCCTATCCCCCCGGGCCAGGACTGCAACCGGCTCGATCCGCGGCAGGAGGTTCGTCTTGGACCGGGAGAGGTCACCTGGCCATGGTTTTCAGGGGACCCGGGGCTGTCGCTACCGCGGAGCCGTGGGCGCTTCCACGAAGACCTGCCCTGCGGTCAGGTTTCCGCTGCGTCAGAAGACGCGCTAGCGAGCGGCCTTCGGCCGCTCAATACGCGGCGGCCTCGGGTGCGAAGGTGGCAAGAAAGCCGGCGAGCGCGCTCGCTCGCGGCGCTCCCACCGGCCGGCGCCGGGGATCGAGCTGAATGTAGGAGACGCTCCCGTCCCGGACCTCGACCACCTTGGCGAGGAGCCGCCAGCCGTTCCCCGCCGCCTCGAAGGTGGCGGCGAACTCGGCCCGGCCCAGGGTCCGGGGCGGGCCGAACGGCCGCCCTTCGGTGTCGGCCACCTGGTAGCGGACCTCGTCGCCCTCGCCGCGCCCGGCGACCACGGTCATCACCCAGATCTCACCGGGGACCGGCAGGAGCTGCCCCGGGGCGAGGTCGGGTTCGGTCGGGGCCGGTGCCGGATTTGCCGCCGCCGGCGCACGAACGGCGGAGGCCGGTACGGCGCCGCCGAGGAGCCCCGCCACGAAGACGTCGAGGCCGGGGAAGCGGTCGAGATCGAAGCGCTCGTCGAACAGCGTCCCGGTGGCGGAGACCAGCTTGCCGCGGAAGGTCCTCCCGCCCTCGTGGCGGGCGGCGAACCGGGCGCGGTGGCCGTCGACCACGAAGCCCCGGGAGATGACCAGGCCCGTCTCGACCTTGGTGTCGACGCCGAGCTTCTCGGCGAGGAGCCCCAGGGTGAGGGC
>JAEZJH010000001.1 GCA_023436385.1 Pseudomonadota bacterium | reverse complement strand
GCCCGGCCCCGGAGGGCGCCCTCCCGCTCCTCGGCACGGTCCCGGCGCTGCTCCCGGAGGACCTGGGCGACCCGGCGTTCCGGGAGACCCACGGGGTCCGCTACGCCTACGGCGTCGGCGAGATGGCCAACGGAATCGCCTCCGAGGAGCTGGTGGAGACCGCCGCCCGGGCGGGCCTGCTCGGCTTCTTCGGCGCCGGCGGCCTCGGCCTGGCGCGGGTCGAGGCGGCGATCGATCGCCTGCAGCGCTCGCTCGGCGAGCTGCCCTTCGGCTCGAACCTCCTCCACAGCCCCGACGACCCGGCCCTCGAGGCGGCGATCGTCGATCTCTACCTCCGCCGCGGCGTCCGCCGGGTGGGCGCGGCCGCCTACCTCGACCTGACCCTGCCGGTGGTGCGCTACCGCGTCGCCGGGATCCACCGCGACCCCGCGGGCCGGGTGGTGACGCCGAACCACGTGGTGGCCAAGGTCTCGCGGGCGGAGGTGGCCCGGAAGTTCCTGGCGCCGCCGCCGGAGCGGTTCCTTTCGCGGCTGGTCGAGACCGGCGAGCTGACCCGGGAGCAGGCGGCGCTGGCCGCCACCATCCCGATGGCCGAGGACGTCACCGCCGAGGCGGACTCCGGTGGCCACACCGACAACCGGCCGCTGGTGCTGCTGCTCCCCGCGCTCCAGGCCCTGCGCGACGAGCTCTGCGAGGAGCACCGGTACGCGGTGCGGCCGCGGATCGGCGCCGCCGGCGGGATCGCCACCCCGGCCGCCGCGGCCGCCGCCTTCGGGATGGGCGCGGCCTTCGTGCTCACCGGCTCGGTGAACCAGGCCTGCCGCGAGGCCGGGACCTCCGACGAGGTGCGGCGGATGCTCGCTGCCGCCGGCCCGGCCGACGTCACCATGGCCCCTGCCGCCGACATGTTCGAGCTGGGGGTGAAGGTCCAGGTCCTCTCCAAGGGGACCCTCTTCCCGGTGCGGGCGACGCGGCTCTACGAGCTGTACCGGTCGTACGGGAGCCTCGAGGAGCTGCCCGCGGCGGCGCGGGAGGAGCTGGAGAAGAAGATCCTCCGGTGTTCGCTCGCCGAGGCGTGGGAGGGGTGCCGGGAGTTCTTCGCGGAGCGGGATTCGAAGCAGCTCGAGCGGGCGGAGGCCGACCCGAAGCACCGGATGGCGCTGGTGTTCCGTTCCTACCTGGGCCGGGCGTCCCGGTGGGCGAACGACGGCGTCGCCGACCGGCGGCTCGACTACCAGGTCTGGTGCGGCCCGGCGATGGGCGCCTTCAACGACTGGGCGCGGAGCTCGTTCCTCGAGCCGTGGGAGGCGCGCCGGGCGGTGCCGGTGGCCCGGAACCTCCTCCACGGCGCGGCGGCCCTGGCCCGGGCGGCGGCGCTGCGCTCCCAGGGCGTGGCGGTGCCGGCGGCGGCGGATCGGTTCCCGCCGCTCCCGGTCGAGGAACTCGACCGGCTCCTCGTTCCGACGCCAGTGAAGGCCGCGGACACCGCCGGTGAAACACGGCCGGTGTCGCAGGCGAACACTTCGCGTGAAGCACTCCCGGTCTCCGCGGCGAGCACCGCCGGTGAAGCGCGGACGGGCAGCGCTCGGGCCGACGAGCCGATCGCCATCGTCGGGATCGCGGCGCTCTTCCCCAAGGCCCGGGGCCTCGAGGCCTACTGGCGCCTCCTCCGGAGCGGCACCGACGCGGTCACCGACATCCCGGCCAGCCACTTCTCGCTCGCCGACTACCACGACGCCGATCCCAAGGCGCCGGACAAGACCTACGCCACCCGCGGCGGCTTCCTCGAGCTGGTCCCCTTCGATCCCACCGAGTTCGGGATCCCGCCCTCGATCCTCGAGGCCACCGACACTTCCCAGCTCCTCGCCCTCCTCTGTGCCCGGGAGGCGATGGAGGACGCGGGCTACGGCGAGGGCGTCGCCTGGGACCGAAGCCGCGCCGCGGTGGTCCTGGGGGTCACCGGCACGCAGGAACTGACCGTCAACCTCGCTTCCCGCCTCGGCCATCCCCACTGGCGGCGGGCGCTGGCGGAGCACGGCATCGAGGGCGAGCGGGCCGACGCGATCGTCGCCCGGATCGGCCAGGCCTACGTCGGCTGGCAGGAGAACTCCTTCCCGGGCCTGCTCGGGAACGTGGTCGCCGGCCGGATCGCCAACCGCCTCGATCTCGGCGGCACCAACTGCGTGATCGACGCGGCCTGCGCCTCGAGCCTGGGGGCGATCCACCTCGCCTGCCTCGAGCTCCTCTCCGGCCAGGCGGACCTGGCGATCTCCGGCGGGGTCGACGCGCTCAGCGACATCTTCATGCACATGTGCTTCACCAAGACCCCGGCGCTCTCGCCCACCGGCGACGCCCGGCCGTTCTCCGCCGACGCGGACGGCACGGTGCTCGGCGAGGGTCTGGGGTTGGTGGTGCTGAAGCGCCTCGCCGACGCGGAGCGGGACGGCGACCGGATCCACGCGGTGATCCGCGGGATCGGCACCTCCTCCGACGGCAAGGCGAAGAGCATCTACGCGCCGCTCCCCGGCGGCCAGGCCCGGGCGCTCCGGGACGCCTACGCCCGCGTCGGGGTGCGCCCGCACACGGTGGAGCTGGTCGAGGCCCACGGCACCGGGACCAAGGCCGGCGACATCGCGGAGTTCGAGGGGCTCTCCACCGTCTACCGGGAGGACCGGCCGGAGGGCCGCTGGTGCGCCCTCGGCTCGGTGAAGTCGCAGATCGGCCACGCCAAGGCGGCGGCCGGCGCGGCCGGGCTGATCAAGGCGGCGCTGGCGCTCTCGCACAAGGTGCTGCCGCCGACGATCAAGGTCGAGCGGCCGAACCCGGCGCTGGGGATCGAGCAGAGCCCCTTCTACCTGCCGCGGGCGGCGCGGCCCTGGCTCGCGCCCGCCGCTCACCCGCGGCGCGCGGCGGTGAGCGCCTTCGGCTTCGGCGGCTCGAACTTCCACGCGGTCCTCGAGGAGCACGGGAGCCGGCGCACGGAGCCGGCGTGGGACGGCTCGGTGGAGCTGTTCGCGCTCTCCGCCGCCGACGAGGCGGGCCTCCGGGCGAAGCTCGAGGCCCTCACCGCGGTGCCCGAGGGCGAGCGCGCCGCCGCCGCGGCCCGGAGCCGCGAGAG
>JAEZJH010000542.1 GCA_023436385.1 Pseudomonadota bacterium | reverse complement strand
GTTCTGAATGGAAGCCGGGAGGAGGACGGCGCGGCCGCGGGCCACCACCACCGGGTCCCGGGACTGCAACACCCGGACGTTGGGCCCGGGCTGGAAGGACCGGCGCTGCCAGACCGAGTCCGGCCCGCCGTGGTCGTGGTTTCCGGGGAGGATGTAGAGGAACACCGGGAACGACCGGAGCACCGCGCAGGTCTCGCTGACCACCCGGTCGTCGACGGTGTTCTCGTCGAAGAAGTCGCCGGCGCAGACCGCGAAGTCGACGGCCTCCTCGCGGGCCAGCGCGGCAAGCCGCCGGAGCGCGGCGATGCGCAGCTCCCGGAGCTTCCAGCCGCGGTCCTCGGGGAACTGCGCGAGCAGCTCCCCGATCTGCAGGTCGGCGGTGTGTAGGAACCGGACCATCGTGCCTCCCCGTGGGGTCTCCCACGAAGACGCACTCTGCCACGGACCTCTGACACCGACCCGCCAGCCGCGGAAGTTCGAGCCCTTAGCGGTCTTCCCGGGCCACCCGGCCGACCAGGAGCGGCGCCCGGCCGAACAGCGTCGGCACCTCGAGCTGGTCGACGATGAAGGCGGCCACGTCGGCCCGGGAGATCTTGCCGGCCTTCTCCACGGCGGAGAGGTCGGTGATCGCCCGGTACGCGCCGCTCCGGGGACCGTTGGTGAGGAAGCCCGGTCGGACGATCAGCCACTGCAGGTCGCTCTCCCGGATCAGCGCCTCCTGCCGGTCCTTGTCCGCGTAGGCGTCGCGGAGGAACACCGGCTGGACGAACCGATCGTAGAAGGCGCCGCCGTGCCCCCGGCTGTCGCCGGCGCCGATGCCGGTGACCGCGACCAGCCGTCGCACCCCCGCCGCCTTCATCGCCGCGAGCGTGTGGCGCGTGGACTCCGAGAACAGGGTCACCCGGCGGGCCCCGACCGGGACTCCCAGGGACATCACCACCGCCTCCTGGCCCTGGATCGCGGCTTCGATCGCCTCCGGGTCGGCGGCGTCGCCGCGGATGGTCCGGACCTCGGAATCGACGTCGAGGCGTTCGCGCCCGGGGCGCATCAGGGCGGCGACCTCGTGGCCGCGGCTCCGGGCCTCGCGTACGGTCGCCAGCCCGATCCCGCGGCTGGCGCCAATGACGAGCATGCGCACGGCAGGCCTCCGGTGGGGCTGTCGCCCCTCGTCCGTCTGCAGTGCCTTCGAACCTACCAGTGTTTCGAGCGCCGGCATGGAAAACCTCCCGGTGGACCTTGCCAGCGTGGGCACGCCTGCGGGCCGGCGACACTACCCCTCGCGCTTCGCGGACCTTCGCCGAAGCAAGCGAGCGGTCACCCGATCCTTCGCCTCCGCGATCAGGTCGTACAGCGTGGGGATCACCAGCAGCGTGAGGAGCGTGGAGGTGATCACCCCGCCGATCACCGCCCGACCCAGCGGCGCGCGGAAGTCGCCGCCCTCGCCGGCACCGATCGCCACCGGAAGCATCCCGGCGACGATCGCCAACGAGGTCATCAGGATCGGCCGGAGCCGCACGCCGCCCGCCTCGACGATCGCCCGCTGCCGCTCCATCCCCGCCCGTCGCGAGCGGCCGGCGAAGTCGATGAGGAGGATGGCGTTCTTGGCGACGATCCCCATCAGCAGGATCACCCCGATCATGCTCATCAGGTTGAGGGTCGAGTCGGTGAGGAGGAGCGCCAGCATCACCCCGATCAGCGAGAGCGGCAGCGAGGCGAGGATCGCCAGCGGGGCGAGGAACGAGTTGAACTGCACGACGAGAATTAGATACATGAGCAGCACGGCGACGACGAGCGCCACCAGGATCCGCCCGAACACCTCGCCCTGGTTCTCCGCCTCGCCGCCCTGCCGGACCCGGTAGCCGGTGGGCATCGGCAGCCCCTCGATGCGGCGCTCGATCCCCTGCACCACCGCGTTGAGCGGCCGCCCCTGGGCGTTGGCGCCGACCACCACCACCCGGTCCCGGTCGATGTGCCGGATCGTCGCCGGGCCCTCCACCCGTCGCACCCGGGCCACCTGTCCCAGCGGCACCAAGAGCGGCCCCTCGGGACCGGGCACCTCGAGCGGCAGCGCCTCCAGATCGGCCGGGCGAGTCCGGGCCTCGGGGGCGAGGCGCACCCAGACCTCGCGGGTCTCGCCGGAGGGGTCGATCCAGTCGCCGGCGTCGAGGCCGGCGAAGGCGGGCCGGAGCGCCTGGGCGATCGTCCCCGGGCTCACCCCCACCGCCGCCGCCAGATCGCGGTCCACCTCCACCGCCACCTCCGGCTTCCGCCCCCGGGGATCGAGCCCGATGTCCACCGCCCCGGGGACCTCCCGGGCGGCGGCGGCCACCTCCTCCGCGAGACGGGTGAGGACGGCCAGGTCCGGCCCCCGGACCTCGAGCTGGATCTGCCGGTCGGGCCCGAAGCCGCCGGTGATCAGATAGGCCTCCATACCGGCCACGGTGCGGAACCGATCCCGGAGCCCCCGGGCGATCGCCTCCTGGCTCTCCGCGCGCTCGCCCTTGGGGACCAGGCGCACGAAGATCCGGGCCTCGTCCACCTGCTCGTCGCGACCCCCGACCCGCGCGTAGGTGTAGGCCACCCCGGGCCACGCACGGGCGATCCGCGCCGCCTCCACCGTCTTCCGGGTGGTGTAGGCCAGGCTCGAGCCGGGTGGGGTCTCGATGCGGACCTCGAACTCCGAGCGGTCGGTGATCGGAAAGAAGGCGCTGCCGACCAGCCCGGTGGCCGGCATCGCCAGGGCGGCGGCGAAGCTCGCCAGGGCGATGCCGATCATCGACAGGCGGTGGCGGAGCGCCCAGCCGATCAGGCGCCGGTAGCCGACGATTCCCCGGTCGAACAGGTCGTTGAAACGCCGGAGCTTCCGGCCCAGCCAGGTGCGCTTCCCGCCCTCGATCTCCGGGTCGGGCCACACCGAGGAGAGCATCGGATCGAGGGAGAAGGAGACGAAGAGCGAGACCAGCACCGAACAGGCGATGGTCAGCGCGAAGGGCGCGAACCACTGCTCGGAGAGCCCGCCCATGAAGGCGATGGGGACGAAGACCACCACGATCGAGAAGGTGGTGGCGGTGACCGCGAGCCCGATCTCCGCGGTGCCCTCGTGGGCGGCGCGGAGGTGATCGGCGCCCAGCTCCATGTGCCGAACGATGTTCTCCCGGACCACGATGGCGTCGTCGATGAGGATGCCGATCGCCAGGGAGAGGCCGAGGAGCGACATGGTGTTGAGGGTGAAGCCGAAGGCCCAGACGGCGATGAACGAGGCGAGGACGGAGATCGGCAGGGCGAGGCCGGTGATCACCGTCGATCGCCAGGAGGCGAGGAAGAGGAACACCACCAGCACGGTGAGGAAGGCGCCCTCGAGGAGCGTCTCCTCCACGTCCTTCACCGAGCGGGCGACGCGCTCGCCCGAGTCGCGCACCAGGTGGAGGGAGACGCCCTCGGGGAGCGTCGCCCGGAGCCCGTCGAGGCGCGCCCGGATCGCGTCGGCGACCGCGGTGGTGCTGGCGCCGGTGGCCTTGACCACCTCGATCCCCACCGCCTGGTGGCCGTCGAAGAAGGCGACGGAGCGGGGCTCCTCGGTGCCGTCGAGAACCCGGGCCACCTCGGCCAGCCGGATCAGGCGGCCGTCCCGCTGGCCGACCACGATCTCCGCGAACTCCGCGGGGCCCGCGAGCCGCCCCTCGAGGCGGATGGTGCGCTCGGTGTCGTCGCCGACCAACCGGCCCACCGGCGCGGAGAGGTTCTGCGCCTGTACCGCCCGGACCACCTCGCCCATCCCCAGGCCGGCCGCCTGGAGCGCGACCGGATCCACCTCGATCACCAGCTCCCGCTCGACGCCGCCGGCCACCTCCACCTCCGCCACCCCGGGGATGGCCCGGAGCGCGGCGGTGAGCGCCGGATCGGCGAGCCGGGTGAGCCGGCCGGCGTCGAGGACCTCCGAGGTGAGGGCGAGGGTGAGGATCGGCAGGGAGTTGGGATCGAAGCGGGTGAGGATCGGCTCCTCGAGCTCCGGCGGCAGGTCCTGCCGGGTCTCGGAGATCTTGTCGCGGATGTCCTGCGAGGCCTCCTGGAGATCCTTGTCGTAGAGGAACTCGACGATCAGGATGGCGAAGCCGTCGCTGGCGGTGGAGCGGATCTCGTCGACCCCGGAGATCGCGGAGAAGGCCTCCTCCAGGCGATCGACGACGTCGCGCTCCACCGTCTCCGGCGCGGCGCCGGGGTAGGGGATGGCCACGGCGATCACCGGCGGGTCGATCTCCGGGAACTCGTCGGTGTCGAGGAGGAAGAGCGCGATCGCCCCGAAGGTGACCAGGGCGAGCATCGCCACCACCGTCACCACCGGCCGCCGGATGGAGAAGTCGGAGATCCACATCGGTCAGGGCCCGGCC
>JAEZJH010000521.1 GCA_023436385.1 Pseudomonadota bacterium | reverse complement strand
GACGAGCACCTTGTATTCCTGCCCGCAGTAGTAGCAGCGGACCTCGTCGCCGTTGCCGAAGCCCTCGTCGTGCGGGTTGTTGGCGTTGCAGTCGGGGCAATCGAAGTCGGTGAAGCGCCGCTTGGTTCCGCCCTGGCTCGAGGGGAGGTCGTCGTCGTCGTGGATGGTGTTCATCGGGGCCTCCGGCCGGTCCGGGAGCGGCCGGTCGGCCGCCCGGAACTCGCGATCGGGGCGCAGCCTACCGCGGCCGGAAGCGCCCGGCACCTTCCCTACCGCACGAGCGTCCGGAAGCGGCGGTCGACCTCGTCGACCAATTCGAGGAACGCCGCCTCGTAGGCGGTGCCGTCGCCATCCCCGAGGCCCCGGCGGTCGACGTAGAAGGTCCCGCGGCGGCACTCCCGGGCGAGCCGGGGATTCGAGGAGTTGGGGTTCCCGCTGCCGTCGCGCTCGGTACAGACCTTGTTGCCGGCGACGTCGCGGAAGCAGCAGCGGCCGGAGGGGTAGACCACGATCAGCTTCCGGAGCCGGCCCTCGGCCATCGGGCCGTCGAGGAGGAGATGGGTGGCAAGCAGGTCGGTGGGAGCCATCCCGTAGCCGTGGCCGAAGAAGACCACCGGGTAGCGCGCTTCGGCGTTCTCCGGGGCGTCGTAGCCCGGGGGCAGGACCACGGCGAAGTCCCGTTCCACGCCGCCCAGGGCCTCCGACGGGAACGACAGCGTCCGGGTCCGGGAGGCCATCGAGCTTCCGTCGCCGGGAGGATCGGGGAGCCCGGGCCACCGCGCGGAGAGCCAGCCGAAGAAGAGCAGGAAGCGCGAAAGGGCCTGGCCGGGAGTGCCGACGTGGTCCCCGTCGCCGGCGGCCACCGCCACGGGCGAGGCGGCGGGGTCGCCGTAGAGGTGGAGCACGTGCCGCGGGACCCGGGACCAGTCGACGTCCAGGGGATCGAAGGGGACGCCGGCGCCCGGGAGGCCCTGGAGATCCTCGACGATCGCCAGCTCCTCCGGGGTCTCCGCCCGGATCCCCGCGACGGCGTGGGCGGCGGAGACGCCGAAGTCGAAGACATCCCGGATGCCGCCATCGGCATAAATCGAGACACGACGCCGGTCGGCCTCCCGCCAGCCCGCCCGGCGCAGCCGGAGATCGTGGTCGAACAACCGCCGTCGCCCGGAGGAGAGATCGAAGACCCCGTTCCCCTCGCCCGGGTCGCCGGTGCCGGCGACGCCGTCGAGGCCGGTGTCCTCGAACGGCTCGCCCTCCTCCCGGAGCCAGTTCCCCTCGGTCCCCGCCGGACGGTCGCGCCAGTGGAAGTCGTCGCCGTTGGGATCGCCGGAGGTGCCGCCCGCCGGCGCCGGGAGACAGCCACCCCGCCCGTCCTCCCGCTCGTTCGGGCAGCCGTCCACGCCGACGTCGGAGAACCGCTCCGCGCCGCGATTCAGCACCGGCTCGCCGTAGTCCCGTACCCCGTCGCCGTCGAGGTCCACCGATAGCAGCACCGGGAGCGGCCGCGTGTGCTCCCCACACGCCTGGTGCCGGCCCATCGCCTCCCGCCAGACCTCCGGAAACCACGTCGCCGACGCCTCCACCGCCCCGCCCTCGCCGGCGCACGCCACCCCCGGGTCCGGCTCCACACAGGCATCCGGAACCCGGCCCGTATCCCGACACACGGGCACCGGCTCCTCGCCGTCGCAGAAGGTGATCGCCGGATACACGCCGGCGGGATTCACCGCCCCGTCGAACATCCCGCCCAGCCCCCGGGGGCTCCCGCAGGGCGGCGGCGCCACCAGCTCGCCGGCGGGGACACCCGCCGGGAGCGCCGGCGCCGCCGGGTTCTCGTCGACCAGGCTCCCGAACGCGAGCGACAGGTCCACCAGCAGGTCCCCGTACGCGTTCCGGTCGAAGGTCCCGCCGTTGTCGGTGAAGGGCCAGGCGATGAACGAACCGGCGTGGGCCGGGATCGAGGTCCCCGTCTCCGGCGGCACCTCGCCCATGCACGGAAGCGCCGCCGGATCGTCGAGGCTCCCGCCGGCGGCGACGATCGCCTCCAGCTCCTCGAGCGAGCAGAAGCCCCCCAGGTAGACGCGGTCGAGCTTGCGTAGGAAGAAGGCCGCGTCGAGCGGACCGCCCAGGGCGCCGATGGCGTCGAACCGCTCCGGGTGCCGCGCCCCGAGGAACGCCGCGCCCATCGCCCCCATCGACACGCCGGCGATCGCCCGGTACGTGGGCGCCGCTTCGACCGCCGCCCGGTCGTCCGCCGGTGAACCATCTTGGCAGGCGAGGCCCGGCCCATACGCGATCAGGACCAGCGGCAGGAGACGGCGCGGCATGAGAGCCCCCGGGTTGGTGTTGAAGCTGCGGTCGGCTCCCCGGGGTGGCAACCGGGCGCCGTCCCGGCCGATCGCCGCCGGGCGACGTCTCCGGCGATGGTCCTGGCCCCGGAGGGGTAAAGGCGCGTCGGCCGCTCCGGGGAGGCGGCCGGGGGCCGCTTTTGTTTCCGGGTGAAAACGAAGCGCGGCTCCGGGACCGAACCGTTTCCCGTGCGATCTTGCGGGGAAGCGGTCGCCCGGCCGCCGGCGCCACCCGGCCCCGCCGTGCTAGCATTCGCCGGCGGTGCACGGAACGAGTGAAGCGGAGGCCCGGTCCGGCCGTCCCATCATCGGCCGGTACGGGACCAGCCGAGGAGGTCATCCTGGTCGTGCACATCTACCGCAAGCTCGCCCTGGGAGCGCTCATGGCACTCTGGGTCGCCTTCCCCGCCGCCTCCCGCGCGGAACTCGCCGCCGCCGACCCCACCCCCCCGGCCTTCACGCCGGGCGAGGAGCTGGTCTTCCAGATCGGCGCCCTGGGGATGAACGCCGGCAAGGCCCGGATCTCCGTGGGCAGCAAGACCGACCGGGACGGCGTGGGCACCTGGCCGATCATCGTCCAGGCCAAGACCGACTCGATCTTCGACGCCATCTACTCGATCCGCGACAAGTTCGTCTCCTGGTGGCACCCGGAGACCGGCCGCGTCGTCGGCGCGGACTTCTACGCCGACGAGAACGGCAAGAAGCACCGGAGCCGCTCGCGCCTCGACCACGCGGCCGGCAAGGCGGAGGTGAAGCGGGAGAAGGTGTCGGGCAAGCGCTCGGTCGACTCCTACGACATCCCGCCGGGCGCCTACGACATCGCCGGTGCGGTGATGGCGCTCCGCGGCCGGCCGCTCAACGTGGGCGACGTCGAGGAGATCTCCGTCTTCACCGGGCGCAAGGTCTTCGCCCTCCGCTGCAAGGTCACCGGCAAGGGCAAGGTGAAGACCGACGCCGGCAGCTTCGACGCGGTGCTCACCCAGATCGAGCTCGGCTTCGACGGCCAGTTCGCCGCGAAGCGCGACGTG
>JAEZJH010000467.1 GCA_023436385.1 Pseudomonadota bacterium | reverse complement strand
CGCCGGGCCGGTGGGCCTGTATGCGATGCGTTCGGCCTGGCTGCTGGGCGCCGGCCGGGTGATCGCCGTCGACGAGTACCGGCTCGCGTTCGCCCGGCGGTTCGCCGCGGTGGAGACCTTGAACTTTCGCGATGTCGACTTGATCACCGCGGTGAAGGCGATGACCGACGACCGGGGCGCCGACTGCACCATCGAGGCGGTGGGCTGCGAGGCCGCCGGCTCGCCGCTCCAGCGGGCGCTCGGGGTCCTCGGGAAGCTCACCGCGGGCTCCTCCGTGGCGCTCAACTGGTGCATCCACGCCACGCGGAAGGGCGGCACGGTGTCGGTGGTGGGTGTGTACGGCCCGCCCTTCAACGCCGTCGACTTCGGCACCGCGATGAACAAGTGTCTCACCATCCGTACCGGCCAGTGCAGCGTGAAGCGCTACATGCCGCACCTGCTCGACCATATCCGGGCCGGACGCATCGACGCCAAGGCGTTGTTCACCCATCGGCTGCCGCTGGATCGGGCGCCGGAGGGCTACCACACCTTCGCGCGGAAGCAGGACGGTTGCATCAAGGTGGCGCTCTTTCCGAACGCCACCACGCTGCACTGACGAGACGGGGACCGCGACATGGAACCGACCGGCCGAACCACCCCGCTCCGCCCCTCGCCGCCCCCGGGCACCGGTGTCGACCTCGATCCCGCGCGCCGCCCGGGCGTCCCTCGGGAACGCGAGCCCCGGCCCTGGCCCAATGCCCGCTACCCGCCGGCGCGGATGGAGGGCGAGCCGTCGGCCTTACTCCACGGCCGGCCGGGCAAGCGGATGCCGCCGGTGTTTTCCACCGTGCTCCCGCCTCGGGGCGTGTCCGGACGCATCCGCCGGCTGGCGGCGCGCTACCCCGACCATCGGGCGCGCCACTGGCTCCTGTTCCTCGCCGGCGACCGGATCGAGTCGATGGGCCACACCACGACCCAGCTGCTCAAGTCCGCGGCGCCGGGCCTCCTCGCGGTGCTGGGGCTCCGGGCGATGGGTGCCAGCCGGAACCGCAAGCGGCGGCGGGAGCGGGGGCAGGCCGAGTGGTCGTCGGCCCGGGAGGCGTGGGGAGTCTGAACGGGGTCGCGGTCGCGAGGCCGCGACGCGGGCCGCTTCGCTCCTGGTCACGGCCGGGGACGGAACGACTCGGCTCCCGCGCGAGCGGCGCGGGAGCCAGCCGGGGCCAGCCGGGGCCAGCCGGAGAGGGCCGCTACCGCCCCTCGATCTCCTCGAGCCGCTTCGGGATCTCCCGGGTGAGCACCTCCGGCTCGCCCTTGGTGACGAGCACGTTGTCCTCGATCCGGAAGCCGCCCATGCCCTTCACCCGGTCCACCTGCTCCCAGTTCACGCGGTGCTTGTGCGTGTCGCGGGCGCCCGGGTCGTCGAGCATCGCCGGAATGAAATACACGCCCGGCTCGATGGTGGTCACGAAGTTCTCGCCGAGCGGGAAGTCCTGCCGGAGGAACCGGGACTGCGGGTGCGTGGAGCGCTGGCGGCCGGGGAGGTAGCCGGAGGCGTCGCGGACGCCGAGGCCGACCAGGTGCCCGAGGCCGTGGGGGAAGAAGAGCGCGGTGGCGCCGCTCTCCACCAGCTCGTCGGCGGAGCCGCGGAGGTAGCCCAGCTGCGCGAGGCCGGCGGCGATCCGCCGGGCGGTGTCGAGGTGCAGCTCCTTGAACTCCACGCCGACGCGGCAGCCGGCGACGCCCGCCTCCTGCACCTCGAGGAGCATCGTATACAGGTCCCGCGCCTCCGGGGCGTAGCGGCCGCCGACCGGATAAGTGCGGGTGACGTCGCAGGCGTAGCCCTCCACCTCGGCGCCGGCGTCGACCAGCACCAGCTCGCCGTCCCGGAGCACGCGCGCCGACGGCTCGAAGTGCAGCACCGCGGAGTTGGGGCCGGAGCCGACGATCGTCCCGTAGGCGGTGGTCTGGCCGCCGGCCCGGAAGAAGGCGGCCTCCAGCTCCACCTGGACCCGCCGTTCCGTGACGCCTGCCTTCAGCCACTGGGGCAGGATCTCGTAGCCCTCGACCGTGGCCGCGGCGGCGAGCCGCATGCGCCGCAGCTCCTCTTCGTCCTTGGGCCGGCGCACGGCGAAGAGGTCGTAGCGGAGGCGCTCGCGGAGCGCCGGGTCGTCGGTGACGCCCGGGACCGGGCTGCCGAGGTTGGCGATCGGCCGGCCACGGCGGGCCTCGAGCCACTTGCCCAGGCCGGCGACGTCGACGCCCTCGTCGATCCCGCCGCCCTCCCAGAGGCGCTCGTCGTTGGAGACGGGCGGCACGAAGTCGACCCAGCCGCCGTCCGGATCGTAGGCGAGCACGGAGCCGGGCCGGCGCCGGTCGGCGAGGTAGAAGTACTCCTGGTGCGGGAGGAACGGATACGTCTGGTCGGCGCCGCCCGGCTTCGAGACGGGCTCCCCGGCCCCGACGACGACCACCTCGTTCGTCAGGTTCCAGCGGGAGGCCAAAGCACGGCGGCGGCGATCCAGGAAGGGCTTGGTAGTCATGCCCGCCACTCTACCCACGTCGGCGGCCGGGTAAAGCGCGGCGGCCCGGCAGAGGGGCGGTCGTTCGCGCCCCGACGGCCGGCGATCACCCCCGGCGGAACGCCAGCCGGGCAGGGGGCAGCCGGAAAACGCAAACGGCGCCGGTCTCCCGGCGCCGCGCGTGTGTCTCATCCGAACGGGGAAGGCCCGGTTACTTCACGTCCCAGGTATCCCCGCCGCGGAGCAGGCCGTCGAGCGTCCCGGCGCCCAGCTTCGCGGTGACGGCCTTCCGCTGCTCCGCCTCGAGCTCGTGGTAGACCGGCTCGCGGACGTCGCGGAAGACGCCGACCGGCAGCGGCAGCGGAGGCAGCACCTGGGTGAAGGTGAACGAGCGGTTGATCTCGAAGTGCTCGTCCCAGACCACCAGGTCCTTCTCGGTGATCCCGTTCTCGCCGAGGGTGACCACCTCCGGCTTGAACCCGTTCATCCGGATGCCCTTCTTGCCCTTGGCGAAGACGACCGGCTTGCCGTTCTCCAGCTTGACCATCGTCTCGTCGCGGGTGGCCTTCTCCGTCACGTGCGACCAGGCCCCGTCGTTGAAGACGACGCAGTTCTGGAGGATCTCGACGAAGGCCGAGCCCTTGTGCGCCGCTGCCCGGGCCAGCACCTGCTGCATGTGCGCCGGGTCGGAGTCGTAGGTGCGGGCCACGAAGGTGGCGCCGGAGCCGAGGGCGAGCTGCAGCGGGTTGAACGGCGCGTCCAGCGAGCCGTAGGGAGACGACTTGGTCTTCGTCCCCTGGGCCGTGGTCGGCGAGTACTGCCCCTTGGTCAGGCCGTAGATCCGGTTGTTGAAGAGCAGGACCTTGAGGTCGACGTTGCGGCGCAAGAGGTGAATGAAGTGGTTGCCGCCGATCGAGAGCGCGTCGCCGTCGCCGGTCACCACCCACACCGAGAGGTCGGGCCGGCTGTGCTTCAGGCCGGTGGCCAGCGTCGGGGCGCGGCCGTGGATGGAGTGAAACCCGTACGTGTTCATGTAGTACGGGAACCGGCTCGAGCAGCCGATGCCGGAGATGACGACGGTGTTTTCCTTGGGGATGCCCAGCGTCGGCATCACCTTCTGCACCTGGGCCAGGATCGAGTAGTCGCCGCAGCCCGGGCACCAGCGCACTTCCTGGCTGGATTCGAAGTCTTTCTTGGTCAGCTGGACCATTTCGTTGCTCATTTTCTTCGATTCCCCGTGCCGCTTAGAGGTATTCCGCGATCTTGGCCTGCAGCTCGGCGACCTTGAACGGCTTGCCCTGGACCTTGCTGATGCACTGCGCGTCGACCAGGTACCGCTCGCGGAGGAGGCGGACCAGCTGGCCCAGGTTCATCTCCGGGACCACCACCTTGTCGTAGCGCTTCAGCACCTCGCCGAGATCCCGCGGCAGCGGGTTCAGCCAGCGCAGGTGCACGTGCGAGACCGGCTTGCCCTGGGCGCGGAGGTTCTTCACCGCCTGCTGGATCGGGCCGAAGGTCGAGCCCCAGCCGACGACGAGGACGCCGCCCTCGCGGTCACCGTGGACCTCCGTCGGGCCGAACTCCTGGGCGATCCGGGCCACCTTCTCCGCCCGGATGCGGATCATCTTCTCGTGGTTGGCCGGGCTGTAGGAGATGTTGCCGGTGAGGAAGTCTTTCTCGATGCCGCCGATCCGGTGCTCCATCCCCGGCGTGCCGGGCCGCACCCACGGGCGGGCCAGCGTCACCTCGTCGCGGGCGTACGGCTGGTAGCCGTTCGGATCGGTGCGGTACTGCACCGGGAACCGCGGCAGCTTGTCCGCGTCGGGGAGCTTCCAGGGCTCCTGCCCGTTGGCGATGAAGCCGTCGGAGAGGAGGATCACCGGCGTCATGTACTTCAGGGCGATCCGGCTCGCCTCGAGGGTGCACTCGAAGGCGTCCGCCGGCCGGGCGATGGCCAGGACCGGGATCGGCGACTCGCCGTTGCGGCCGTAGATCGCCTGGAGGAGGTCGGCCTGCTCGGTCTTGGTGGGGAGGCCGGTGGAGGGGCCGCCGCGCTGCACGTTGACGATCACCAGCGGCAGCTCGGTCATCACCGCCAGGCCCATTGCCTCCGTCTTCAGCGCCATGCCGGGGCCGGAGGTGGTGGTGTAGGCCAGCGCCCCGCCGTAGGCGGCGCCGATCGCCGAGCCGATGCCGGCGATCTCGTCCTCCGCCTGGAAGGAGGTGACGTCGAAGTTCTTGTGCTTGGCGACCTCGTGGAGGATGTCGGTCGCCGGGGTGATCGGGTAGCTGCCGAGGAAGACCGGCGCCTGGGCCAGCTCCGCGCAGGCGACGATGCCGAGGGCCACCGCCTCGTTACCCGAGACGTTCCGGTAGGTGCCCGCCTCGATCGGCGCCGGCTTCACCTCGTAGACGTTCTCGAACAGCTCCGCCGTCTCGCCGTAGGCGTAGCCGGCCTCGAGGACCTTCTTGTTCGCCTCGAGGATCTGGGGCTTGTTCTTGAATTTGCCCTCGAGGTAGCGGACCGACGGCTCGGTGGGCCGGTGGAACATCCACAGCATCAGGCCCAGGGCGAACATGTTCTTCGACCGGGCGATCTCCTTGGAGCCGAGCCCGGAGTCCGCCAGCGCCAGCTGGGTGAGCTTGGTGATGTCCACCTCGTGGAGGCGGTACTTCGCCAGCGAGCCGTCCTCGAGGGGGTTGGTCTTGTAGCCGGCCTTCTCGAGGTTGTGCTCGTTGAAGGCGCCGGTGTTGACGATGAGCAGGCCGCCCGAGGCGAGGTCCGGGAGGTTCGCCTTGAGCGCCGCCGGGTTCATCGCGACGAGGACGTCCGGGGCGTCGCCCGGGGTGAACACCGGGTGATTGGCGAACTGGATCTGGAAGCCCGAGACCCCGGCGATGGTGCCGGCCGGCGCGCGGATCTCCGCCGGGTAGTCGGGGAAGGTCTGAAGGTCGTTGCCCGCCACCGCGGAGGCACGGGTGAACTCCGTGCCCGTCAGCTGCATGCCGTCGCCGGAGTCGCCGGCGAAGCGGATGGTGACGGTGTCCATCTCCTGGCGGGTCCGATGCTGGCCCGCCCCGGTCGTCTGGTTGTCCATCAGAGTCCGTTGCCTCCACAGGCCCCTGGGCGACGTTGCGCCTGCCGGGGCGGCGACCCGCGCGTCGGCGGGCCCAACAGGTCCGGACGTGGCCGCGTCCGGATCAACCGTCCGTTCAGCCGGGTGGACGGAAACGAGCCTTTTACCGGGGCATAAGGCCCCGAGGCAAGCTCGCCACCCGGCCTGTCGTCCAACCGCGGGCGGCCTTCGAGCCGCTTGCTTCCGGCCGCCCGGTTTTCCGTCGCCCCGGTACCTAAGCCCGAATACCCGGGCCGCCAGCCTCTTCGGCGGGCCCCAGACCCCATGACCTGCAAGATTGCGCGGGAATTCCTGCCGCGCCGCGGCACGGGGGTGCATCCGGGCCCGGTTTCGCTCCTCGGTGGACCGGCCAGGCGCCCGGCCAGCCGCCTGTCGCTCCCCCGTGGACCGTTCCGGCGCCGCCTTTGCTGCCCGAAGGGGAGGAGTCGACCCGGGCCGCGGGCGCCGGCGCGCCGGTCGTCCCGTTCCGCCGCGGGGCGCATATTCGGGACCGGAGCGGGGAGAGCGCCGTGGACGTTCGCGAATACGAGGGAGCCAGCGAAGAGGTGGAGTGCGTGCCCGTTCCCGGGGCCGGTCATCGGGCCCTGGGGATGGAG
>JAEZJH010000460.1 GCA_023436385.1 Pseudomonadota bacterium | reverse complement strand
TCCCGGCCCTCCTTGAACTCGTGGGGCTGACGCGTTTCAAGGACGTTCCCCTCCGGCGCTTCTCGAAGGGGATGGTGCAGCGGGCGGGAATCGCCCAGGCGTTGATCAACGACCCGGCACTGGTGGTTCTGGACGAGCCAATGAGCGGGCTCGATCCGATCGGGCGGAAAGACGTCCGCGAGATCATCTTCCGGCTGAAGGACGAGGGAAAGACCGTCTTCTTCTCGACACACATTCTCCCCGACGTAGAGGCGATCTGTGACCGGGTGGGACTGATGCTGGGCGGGCGGCTCCGGGAGCAGGGCCGCCTCGAGGATCTCCTTACGGCACGCAGCCGGGCGGTGGAGGTGATCGCGGAGAAGATCCCGGGGGACCTCGCCCCGCGGCTTCAAGCGATCGCGGTGCGGGCGATCCCCAAGGGCGACGGGCTGGCGCTGACCTTCTCGGACGACGGCGCCGCGGAGGATGCGGTGGGGGCGCTGGCGCTCGCGGGTGCGCGGATCATCCAGGTGACACCGCACCGGGAGACGCTGGAAGACCTCTTCATGCGGAGGGCCGAGGAAGAGGGCGTGGCTACACCTGGCGGTCGAATCCTGGACAAGGTGGGGTAACCTCCCCCCGTGAACGGCTCGCTCCCGACCTGGTTCGTCCCGACCTTCGCCTTCCTCTTTGGCGCTACCGTCGGGTCCTTTCTCAACGTCGTGATCGCCCGCGTGCCGATGCGGCAGTCGATCGTCAAGCCGCGGTCGCGCTGCCCGAAGTGCGGCCGGGAGATCGCCTGGTACGACAACATCCCGATCTTGTCCTGGATCCTGCTTCGCGGGAAGTGTCGTGGGTGCGGCCTGGCGATTTCGGCGCGCTATCCGCTGGTGGAACTGGCGGGCGGGCTCTTGGCGGTGGCCTGTGTGCGGCAACTCGAGCCGCTCGGCTGGGCTGCGGCGTCGTTTGCCTTTGTTGCGGCGCTCGTAGCGCTTACGTATATCGATATCGACCACTGGCTCCTGCCGCGGTCGATCACCATCCCGCTGATCGTGGCAGGGCTCGCCGCCTCGTTCCTGCCGGGAGGGACCGAGCCCACGTCGTCGTTCCTCGGCGCCGCGGTCGGGTTCGCCGCGTTCGTCTCCCTGGGGTTCCTTGCAGAGCGGATCCTCAAGAAGGAGGCGCTGGGCGGCGGGGACGTGTGGCTCTTCGCCGCGATCGGTGCCTGGTTGGGGCTGAAGTCGCTGCTTCCGGTGGCGCTTCTCGCGTCGGTCCAGGGGGCGTTGATCGGGAGCGTGCTGCTTCTCGCGGCTCGGCGAAATTCGAAGCAGGCGGCGCTCCCGCCGCCGAAGCCCACCGGTGACGCAGAGGTGGACGAGTGGACCCCGCCGGAGGGAGCGGTGCCGTTCGGACCGTTCCTGGCGTTGGGGGCGGCGGAGTATCTCTTCTTCGGCGAGCGGCTGGTGGCCTGGTACCTCTCGCTGCTCCAGGGCATCCGGTGAGGCTATCGGCCGGCCTTTCGCTCCGGGCGCAGCTCGCGTGGCTCGGCGGCGGCGAGCGTCTTGGCTGCGGTGCTGGCGGTGGCGATCCTGGTGCCGGCGGTCGGGCGTGTGGCCTCGGAGCAGGCGCGGGCGGACACGGCGCTGCTTGCGGAGGCGATCGCCTCGAGCCTGGTCCGGGCGTGTGTGGTCGAGGCCGACCGGCGGGCGTGTGAACGGCGCGAGCTCGCCGGCCTCGCGGATGGTCTGCCGATCGCGTCTCGGATAGTCCACGGAGACCCGGTCGGCACTCCCGGGCTTCGAACCGCCCGGGCGCAGCTCGAGGCCGGGCCCGAACCCCGCTGGCTCGAGATCGAGCGGCTCGAGGCCGGCACCGGCTCCGAACGGATCGGGGCGATCCTCCGCCTCGGGATCGGGCTCGCTATTCTCGACGCGCTCCTCGTCTTCGTCTTCCTCTATTTCGCGCTGGCGCGGACGGTGGCGAAGCCGGCGGACCGGCTCCTGGCGGCGACCGATCGTGTGGGGAGCGAGGCACCGCTGGTCGCCGAGGAAGGGCCCGTGCTCGGTCGCCTCGGTGTCGCCTTCGACCGGATGGGCGCGCGGCTTGCGGAGGAACGCCGGACGGTGGAAGAACAGGTGGCCGCCCTCAAGGAGGCGAATCGGTCCCTGGCGGAGGCGCGGGAGTCGGCGATCCGGCAGGAGAAGCTGGCCACGGTGGGGCGGCTCGCCGCCGGCGTGGCCCACGAGATCGGGAACCCGCTGGCGGCGCTGCTCGGCTACATGCAGGTGCTCCGCGGCAAGCCGGAGGCGAAGGCGCTGGGTGCCTACGTCGAGCCGATGGAGCGGGAGGCGAAACGGATCGACCGCATCCTCCGCGACCTCCTCGAGTTCGCCCGGCCGGCCCGGAACGCGGGGCCGGCGATCGCCTCGGTGCCGCGGGCGATCGAGCGTACCCTCCGCCTCCTCGAACCGCAGAAGCGGTTCCGCGACGTCGAGTTGCACGCCGAGATCGCTCCGGACCTCCCTCCGGTGCGGGCGGACGAGCACCCGCTCGGCCAGGTCCTGGTGAACCTGCTCTTGAACGCCGCGGACGCAATGGGCGGGCGGGGACGCGTGACCATCCACGCGGCTCGGGCCAAGGACGGCGCTCGCGTCGAGTTCACCGTGCGCGACACCGGCCCGGGGATCCCGCCGGAGCTCCTCCCGCAACTCTTCGACCCCTTCTTCACCACCAAACCGCCGGGCGAGGGCACGGGGCTCGGCCTGGCGATCTGCCACTCGCTCGTCACCTCGTTCGGCGGAACGATCTCCGCCGCGAACGCGCCCGATGGCGGCGCCGAGTTCCGGATCGAGCTGCCGATCGCGGCCGAACCTTTGGCGAACCCGGCCTCCCGCGGGTAATCTCCGCGGCGCCATGCCGATCCGGAACGTCCTCGTCGTCGACGACGAAGCCTCGATGCGCCACGTCCTCACCCTGCTCCTCGAGGAGAGGGGGATCTCCGCCCGCGCCTGCGGCTCCGGGGAGGACGCGCTCGCGGAGCTAGAGGCCCGGCCCTACGACGCGGTGGTCACGGACGTCCGCATGCCGCGGATGAGCGGCATCGAGCTGCTCCGCCGCGCCCGGGCGGTGGCGCCGGAGGCGGCCTTCGTGGTGATGAGCGCCTACGGCTCCGAGGAGCTGGCGCTCGAGGCGATGCGGGAGGGCGCGGCCGACTACGTCTCGAAGCCGTTCCAGCCGGAGGAGCTGGTCCTCAAGCTCCGCATGGCGGAGGAGCGGGAGCGCTTCGCCCGGGAGGCGCGGCGGCTCCGGAAGGAGCTGCACGAGGAGAAGGGGCTCGACGCGCTGGTCGGCGAGAGCGCGCCGATGCAGGAGCTGGCCCGGCAGATCCGGAAGATCGCGCCGGTGAAGACCACGGTGCTGGTCACCGGCGAGAGCGGCACCGGCAAGGAGTTGGTTGCCCGGGCGCTCCACGAACTCTCGCCGCGGGCGAAGGAGCCCTTCGTCCCGGTGAACTGCGGGGCGATCCCAGAGGGGCTGGTGGAGAGCGAGCTGTTCGGCCACGTCAAGGGCGCGTTCACAGACGCCTCCCGGTCGAAGAAGGGGCTCTTCGCGGAGGCGGACGGGGGGACGATCTTCCTCGACGAGATCGGGGAACTGCCGCTCGCGGTGCAGGTGAAGCTCCTCCGCGTGCTGCAGGAGGAGGAGATCCGGCCGGTGGGGGAGAGCCGGCCGCAGCGGGTGGACGTGCGGGTGATCGCGGCCACGGTGCGGGATCTTCCGGAGCGCGTGCGTGCCGGCGCGTTCCGCGAGGACCTCTACTACCGCCTGGCGGTGGTGCCGCTCCGGCTGCCGTCGCTCCGGGAGCGGCCGGACGACATCCCCCGGCTCGCGGAGCACTTCGTCGGCAAGTACAACGCCCGGCTCCATCGCGAGACGCCGATCCGCGCGATCGCCCCCGAGTCGGTGGCGCTGCTCCGGCGGTACGCCTGGCCTGGAAACGTGCGGGAACTCGAGAACGCCATCGAGCGGGCGCTCGTCCTCGCCGACGGCGATCGGCTCACGCCCGACGTGCTGCCGGAGCGGGTGCGCGGCAACGGGCCCTTGGCGACGTTCCGAGCGGGAACGGCGCTATCGCCGCTCGCGCCCGACGAGCTTTCGATCAAGAAGGCGACGCTTCGGATCGAGCAGGAGCTGATCACGCGGGCCCTGGCGCAGACCGGCGGGAACCGCACGCGTGCGGCGCAACTCCTCGAGATCAGCCACCGGGCGCTCCTGTATAAGCTGAAGGAGTATGGGATCCGCTGACACCTCGGCACACAGTAACGTTCGAATGTCAACATCGTCCTGACGTCGATGATGCCTCCCAAGACCGCGGCTTTTCCCACGCGTGGCGTGCGCCACGCACGCACCTCGCCGCATCGGCGAACGGCGGCGAGTGTCGGGTCCTCGGCACGGAAAAAATCTTCCTCGCCCTCGGCCTCGCGATCGAGGAGAAGGGGCGGGTTC
>JAEZJH010000448.1 GCA_023436385.1 Pseudomonadota bacterium | reverse complement strand
TGGACTGGGCGACCAGTCTCGGCCATTCCTCACCCCGTCACGCGCGCGGGACCCCCGGGGTGAATGCCCTTGAGAAGCGGGGGGTGAATGGCCCTGAAAATCGGCACCGCGTAGGCCAGCGTCGCGGTGGCGAGCCCCAACGAGCCGCTCACGAAGAAGTTGCTCGCCCCGAAGTAATAGGCGGCACCGGGCCCGATGCTGGTGAAGGAGAGGGTGACCGAGTCGTCGCTCTCGATCTCCTCGCCACCCACCTCGAGGGTCGGGGCGACCGCGGCCTGGGAGATCACCTCGCCGAAGAGGACCAGGTTCCGGACCGGAGAACCGCCGATCGCCACGGCGAGCCCGAACCCGGGCCCGTCGAGGGTCATGTCGGTCGAGTCCTCGGAGAGGGACAAGAAGGCCGGACCCCCCTGGATCTGGGCAAAGAAGCCGTCGTGCTCCCGGACCCCGGGAGTGGCGACGGTGGTCTCGGCAACGGCGGGAACCGCGACGGAGGTCAGGGCGGCCACGGCGAGTGATGCAAGAACTCGATTCATGGGTTCCTCGAGGTAAAACTGCGTACACCGGGAGCGTAGCACGCGCCGCGTGGTTGTTGTCTGGAACCCGTTTCATCCGCGGCGTTTACCCGGGTGCCACCTTCCCCCGGGAGGTCTTCTTCGCCGCCGCTTTCTTCACCGGTGCCGCCCTCTTCACCGGCGCCGCCTTCGCCGCGGCCCGCTTCGGCGCCGCCGCCTGCTTCTTGGGCTTCTTCGATCGCGCCGCAGCCCCGAGCGCCGCCGCGGCCCAGGGGCGCAGCGCCTCGACGTCGTCGAGCGCCTCGTCGGGTGGCGTCCAGTAGCTCATCGAGCAGGGCTGGCCGTCCTTCCGGTGGTAGGTGAACGGCTCGCCCCCCGCCGCCTCGAAGCGCTCCTTGGTCTCCGCGTCGACCTTCAGATACAGCCGGTCGTGCACGATCAGGGCGATCGAGAGGTCCTCCCAGAAGATCGTGTGTCCGCCCATCATCGCGCGACACCGGATCGGGCCGAGGGGAGACATCAGGTCGATGACGTGATCGACGAAGGTGGTGTTTTTCATAGGGCCCAGGATAACCCGGCCCGCCGGTCGCCCGTCCAGGGTCTCGCGGCCACCGGCACGTCAGACCCGGATCACCACCTTGCCGAAGTGCGCCCCGCTCCGGAGGTACTCGTACGCCTCCCGGGCCTCCTCGAACGGAAACACGCGATCGATCACCGGGTGGAGATCGGCCCGGGCGATCAGCGCGTTCATCTCCTCGAAGTGCCGGACGCTGCCCACGTAGACCGAGTCGACCATCACCCCCCGGTCGTTCTTCCGCGCCGCCTCGCGATCGGCGGTCTCGCCGGTGAGGAGGCCCACCAGGGAGATGTGTCCGCCCGGCCGAACCGCCCGCAGGGAGATCGGGAGGGTCCCGGCGCCGCCGACCTCGAGGAGCTGGTCGACCCCCGGGCCGCCGGTCCACTCCCGGGCCACCCGGTCCCAGTCCGGCGTCCGCTGGTAGTTGACCAGTTCGTCCGCGCCCAGCGCCTTCCCCCGGGCCAGCTTCTCGTCGCTGCTCGAGGTGAGGAGCACCCGGGCCCCCACCGCCTTGGCGAGCTGGAGCACGAAGATGCTGACACCCCCGGTTCCCATCGCCAGCACTGCCTGTGTCGGGTTGAGGCCGCCCTGCTGCAACCCCACCCACGCCGTCACCGCGGCGCAGGGGAGCGTCGCCGCCTCCTCGAACGACAGGGCCTCCGGGAACCGCACCGCCCCCGCCTCCTCGAGCACCACCTCCTCGGCGAGCACGCCGTCGATCGCGCCGCCGAGGGCCGAGGCCGCGTGCTCCCGGGTGAAGGGTCCGTCGACCCAGGTCTGGAAGAAGGCACCCGCCACCCGATCGCCGGGCCGGAGGCGCGAGACGCCGGGGCCGACCTCGACCACCTCGCCAGCGCCGTCCGAGAGCGGGATCAGGGGATACAACGGCTGCCCGCGGCCATAGCGGCCGGTGGCGACCAGGAGGTCCCGGTAGTTGAGGCTGGCAGCCCGAATCCGCACCCGGACCTGTCCCGGCCCCGGCCGCGGCGTCGGCCGCTCCGCCAGGGCCAGCTGATCGAGGCTGCCGCCCCGGAGCTCATAGGCACGCATATGTCCCCTCCTGGCGGGCCGCCGGACCTCGGCCTGCCAGCTCTCGAGAAACCGCCCTTCATTCCAACGTAATGCGCTCGCGGCGCGGCCGCCGTGCTCCCCGAGGCGCGGCCCGACCATCGAGGGCTCATGCCCTGCAGGTGCGCCGCCGCGGGCATCATCGCCGCTTTGGAGACATCGATGCGTTCCCGCCGCCGACCCGCTGCGGGTGACGGAGAACCCGTACCGCTGGGCGCGGGACCGTCGACGGGAGGGTGGGATCCCAGGCTGCAACGACGGGCTCCGCGGTGTCCCTGCCGGGCCACCCATGCCCCGCGGCGCCGAGCACGTTCCGCCCGCGGCGAACTGACCGGCCTCGCCCTCCCGGGCCGGCGCCGCCCGCTTCGCGAGGAGCCGGCGGCGCCGCCTGCTCCGGTTCGCCCGCTACTTCCGGACCGAATGCGCCTTCCCGGGGGTGGCGCCCAGGGCGAGCACCGTCGCGCCCATGTCGCCGGGGACCAGCTTCCGCTTCTCGCCCGGCCCGACGCGAACCAGCATCCCCGGCTCCATCCGCCACTCGTGGCCACCGGCGCGCAGCATCGCCGTGCCCTTCAGGAGGACGTAGACCTCCTCCTGCCCGTCACCCACGTGATCGTGCTCCGGGTACCCGTTCACGTTGGGCGCCAGCACCAGCACGTTCATGCCCCAGGCGGTCACGCCCAGCGCCTTCCCGGCCGGAAGGAACGCGATCCCCGGGATCTCGTGCGATCCCTTGTGGGCCACCATCTCCTCGATCCGCTTCGCGACGACGTCGACCATCGTGATTCGCTCCCCCGCTCCCGTGTCGAGCGGCGCTCGTGTGGACGGCGCCCGAAGTCTCGCCGGACCCGGTGGCGGGCGGATCGGGTATTCGGGAGAGCACCGCGAAGGGGTACCGGATCGTGCGGGAACGGATCGCCGGCGGGATCAGAAGGCGCTGGGCCGGCCGCGCCGGAGCAGCTCGCCGGTGGGGCCGTCGTCCGGGAGACAGCAGGCCTCGACGATCTCGGCCGCCGGCTCCTCCGGCCGGCGCGGCGCGCCGGCGCCGCCCATGCGCGTCTGGACCCAGCCCGGGTCGAGCGCGTTGACCAGGATGCCGCTGCCCCGGAGCTCGGCGGCGAGGTTCCGGGTGAACGCGTTCAGCGCCACCTTGGTGATCCGGTAACCCGGCCACCCACCGCTCATCCCTTCCGTCATGCGCGAGAGGCCGGTGGAGACATTGACGATCCGGCCCCAGCCGGCGACACGCATGTGTGGGATCGCCAGCTGGGCGAGGTGGAGCGGGCCCCGGAGGTTCACGCGGTAGGCCTCGTCGAGCTGCTCGAGCGGGAGGTCCTCGGTGCGCTGCCCCTGGTCGCCCACGCCCGCGTTGTTCACCAGCACCTGCAGGCCGCCCGCGCGCCGCACCACCTCGTCGACCGCGGCCCGGCAGCTCGCCGGGTCGGAGACATCGAGGCGGACCGCGAAGGCACGTCCGCCGTTCGACCGGGCGACCTCCTCGCCGGCCCGCAGGTCGCGAGCGCCGACCGCCACGATCGCCCCTTCCTCGGCGAGGGCCCGGGCCGCGGCCGCGCCGATCCCCCGGTTCGCCCCCGTGACCAGCGCCACCCGACCCTCGAGCCGACCCATGTCTCCTCCCGCGAACGTGCGGAGCTTAATGTGTAGACGGCTCGAGATAGAGCATCATCCCGGTAAACAGGCAGCCGAGCTGCCGGCGCTCGACGGAGTCGAGCGACTTGGCCAGCCAGATGCTCCCGGGCCGGAGCACCTCCACCGCGCCCAGCGGCTCCGGTCCCTGGTCGACGCGATAGCCCACCGCGTCGTTGCTCCCCCAGGCCGCGTTGGTCTTGTGGACGCCCTTCACGTCCAGCTGGCCGCGGGCCAGCGTGATCTGGCCGACGGGTCCCTGGCTGCGACCCTCGAGCTCCATCTCCAGCCTCGCCGGTGCCTCCCCGGCGCCGCAGGTGCAGACGAAGCGGGTCTGCCGCCGGCTCAGCTCATGGCTCCCGACCGAGAGGCCCTTCACCTGGGTGACCGAGGCACACAACCCGGCCTCGGTGTCGGCGCCTTCCTTGAACTGGAACGCGAAGGAGGTCCCGATCTCCTCGTTCGAGTAGCCCAGGACCGTCCCTCCACGCTCGTCCGCCGCGACGCCGACCTGGCTCCGGGAGGAGTGGTTCCAGTCCCGGTCGACTCCCGCCACCTCGTAGGGCCCCAGCCGGAACGATTCGTCGACGAGGGCCCCGGAGAACAGGCTGCGTTCGGTGGCCTCGAACACGTCGCTCTGCTGGACCACGTCCTTCGGCGGAACCATCCGCATGGTGCTGCAACCCGTCGTCGCCAGCAGCAAGCCGGCGAAGAGCGGCGCCCGAATTGACACATTCCGAAACACTTCCTGCCCGATACGCATCGACCGGCCCTCCCGGGGTTTCGGTGCACTCTGGCCGAGTCCCGGGCACCCCCGCAATCGGAAAACGGGCGATTTTCAGCTTGCGAACCCGGGCGGATCGCGCCCCCGAGACGGGTCCCACGATCGCGCTGCCGGCGGCACCGCCCCCGGGCCCCGATCGACGCCATCCCGGTCGACCCCCTGGCAGGCGGTGGGCGCCGGAACCGGGACCGTAGCCGGCCCCCTGGCCTCCGGTCCGTGGTGTAATCAACCAGGAAGCGCTTGACCTCCCTTCGGCCCCGGGGGTGG
>JAEZJH010000370.1 GCA_023436385.1 Pseudomonadota bacterium | reverse complement strand
GTGGTAGTCCTGGTTCGCGGTGGGGGCGTCGATGCGGATGTTCTCCGGCCCCACGTTGACCGTGTCGTCGCGATCGAGGCTGGGGTTGTCGGCGGTCCCGGGGAGATCCCACTCGGGATTCATGTTGGCGTAGTAGCAGGCGTACGGCGCGCTCCGCCACCCCGCGGCCGATCCCGGCGGGCCACCCGAGGGATGGAGGAGATGCAGATCCACGTCGTTGGGCAAATCCCAGAACATCTCCACCCAGAGGCCGGTGGTGGGAGCTTTGGCCTTGTAGGTCGTGGTGCATTCGCCGACGTTGCCCAGCGGGTCGCGGACCCGGAGCCGGAGCAGGTAGTCGCCGACCAGGTCGGGGATGAAGGAGGAGAGGCAGCTGTCCCGCGGCGAGGGCTGGGCCGCCGAGCCGGAGGGCGCCAGCACCGTGGCCCACTCGCAGCTGATCGGATCGCCGTTCGGATCGACGCCGCTGCCCTGCAGGTTGACCCCCTGGTTGACGAGCCCCTCGCCCAGGATCGGGCAGGTGGGGATGGGTGGATCGCATTCGGCTCCGCACGGCCCGTCGTCGCCCTCGCCCTTGAGCCGGACCAGGAGCGGCTCGGAGGAGCCCTCCACCTTGACCTCCAGGGTCCCGCGGTAAGCGCCCGCCATCGGCGGGAGGAAATCGAGCACCAGCTCGACGCCGGCGGTGCTGGCCTCCACCGGCAGCTGCGGGACGCTCACCAGCCAGAAGTTCGGATCGCCGTCCCGCGACAGCGCCACCGCCAGGATCCGGGGCGACGGGTAGGAATTGGAGCGGATCCGGACCGGGAGGCGCGGCGCCCGGTTCACCGGGACCGTGCCGAAGTCGAGGGGCTCGGGATCCGCCCAGATCGCGAACCCGGGAGCGTGGCCGCTCACCGGCACCGAACCCCCGGGGGCGGCCAGGTTCGAGGTCCGGTAGCGGAGGAGCCCGTGCTGCGCATCCGGTGTCGAGGCGAGGGGCCCGAAGGTCACCGGGACCACCAGCGTCTCGCCCGGCAAGAGCTCCCGATCCGCGGGCGGATCGAGCAGCTCGAATTCGGGCGCGCCGGCCGGATCGAGGTGGACGTCCCAGACGATGCACGATCCGGTGCCGGCGTTCTCCAGCCGGATCTCCCGCCGGTAGAGCGAGCCGACCCGGACCAATCCGAAGCGCAGCTCCTCCGGATCCGCGACGATCACACAGTCCGAGTCGTCGACCACCAGCGCCGCGAGCGGCACCCGTACCTCGGGCTGGCCCGGGCTCGAGGTGGCGAGGACCAGGGTGCCGCCCTCGGGCCCCACCGCACCGGCGGAGTAGCCGACGCGGAACGGCAGGCCCTCGCCGTCGACCGCGGCCGGGAGCGGGGGCGCCGTCAGGGTCCACGCCGGGCTGCCCTCGATCGCCGCGCCGATCACCTCCACCGGCAGCGCCTCCCCTTCGTTGCGCACGGCCACGTCGATCGCCCAGCTCCAGCCGACCGGAACCCGGCCGAAGTTCACGGCCGGCGGATCGGCCACCAGCACCGGGCCGCCGCCGTGTCCCCGGAGGGGAACGGTGAGCGCGACGGTTCCGGAGGCGTCGACCAGGGAGAGGACCCCGCTCCGATCCGCGACCTCGGTCGGCGCGAAGATCACCTCCAGCGAGAAGCCGTCGTTGGTGGCGAGCTCGATCGGGAGCGCCGGGGCCACGACGGAGAAGGCCTCGCCCTCCACCACCGCCTCGCGGAGCGCGGCCACCGCGTCGCCGAGGTTTCGGATCTCGACCAAGCGCGTGCGCGAGTTCCCGGGCGGCACCGGACCGAAGTCGAGGGTGGGCGGGGTCGCGGAGAGTTCCTGGTCGATCCCCCGGCCCCGGAGGACGACGCGCTTCTCCACGCAGTCGGCGCAGGCCGCGACGGTGAGGACCGCGCGCTGCGAGCCGAGCGAGGTCGGCGCGTAGGCGATGGTGAAGGTCGCCGTGGAGGCCGCCTCGATTCGGCGGACGTCCCGGACCACGGTGAAGGCCTCCGCATCCGGGCCCGAGAGCCCGGAGCGGAAGTCGAGCATGCCGAGCGGCGCCCCGTTGCCGACCGGGAGCGACAGCTCGACCCGCTCTCCGATCCGGACGCTGCCGAAGTCGAGCTCCTCGACGACCGCCAGCTCGGGCACCACTCCCTCGCCCCGGAGGACCACCGCGAGCTGGTGATCCTCGGAGGCGAAGCGGATCTCCCGTTCCACCGCGCCCGCCGCCCCGGGCCGAAAGCCGACCGGCACCGTCACCTCGCCGGCCGCCGGCACCTGGACCGATCCCGGCCCATCGAACGGCGCCTCGAGGCCCAGCGCCGGGAGCGTCGCCGGCACCCGACCGTCGTTCTCGAAGACCAGGGAGGCCTCGACTCGGTCGCCGACCCACACCGGACCGAAGTCGATCTCCAGCGGCGAGACCCCGACCTTGCCCAGGGCCGAGGCGAGGTCGTCGTCCCCGCAGGAGACCAGGGAGCCGATGCACAGCACGGACAGCGGGACGAGCCAGCGGCTGCGCACGAGGACCCCCTCGACCTCTCGTCCGGAGAGACGCGAGGCGCACCGCGCCCGGCACGTGTGAACGTCGAGTTGTCCCGTCCACCGGGTGCTTGGAATTTGTATGGAGCGAGGATGGCAGGATTTCCGAGGGCCCGCCAGCCCCTCGCCCGGCCGGCCGTAAACACGACGACAGGCGCGGCGCCGGTCCCCGCCGCCCCGTCGCCGCGCTTGCGTACCTTCCCAAAGAGCGCGTAGAGGAGAGGCCTCGGGAGGAACCCATGCCTTCGACCGTCCGCAATGCTGCCCTGGCCTTTGCCGCCATCCTCGCCGGCGCCGGAACCGCCGGTGCCCAGACCCTCCTCCCCAGGCCGGAGTCCAACGTCCGGGCCTCCGGCACCGGCGAGGTGAAGGTCCCTCCCGACCAGGCGATCGTGCGGCTGGGAGTGTCGGCGGAGGGGAAGGACGCGAAGCGCGCCCAGGCCCAGGCCGCGGAGCTGATGGGCAAGGTGACCAAGGCGATCCGGGGCAAGGGGATCCCGGCGGAGCGGATCATCACCGAGCGCCTCGACCTCCAGCCGGTCTGGGAGCAGGACGAGGAGAACCGCCGGCCGCGGGTGGTTGCCTACCGGGCGACCAACGTGGTCCGGGTCGAGGTGCCGCTGGGGACGCCGCCCGTCGGAGCCCGGGCGGGCGAGGTGGTCGACGCGGCGATCGCCGCCGGCGCCAACGAACTCCAGGGGATCGAGTTCACCCTCCAGGACGAGGAGCCGGCGCGGCTCCGGGCGATGGCCCTGGCGTCGGAGCGGGCCCGGGCCCGGGCGGAGGCGCTGGCCAAGTCGCTGGGCGTGAAGCTCGGCCGGCTCCTCGAGGCCACCAGCGACAGCACCTCGACACCGCCGCCGATGCCCTTCATGGCCGCGCGGATGGAGCTGAAGTCCG
>JAEZJH010000357.1 GCA_023436385.1 Pseudomonadota bacterium | reverse complement strand
CCATCTTCGGCCGCTACCACGCCCTCACCGCGGGCGAGTCCTTCACCGTGGTGAACGACCACGACCCGAAGCCGCTCTACTACGAGTTCGCCGCCGAGCACGCCGGCGCCTTCGAGTGGGAGTACCTCGAGGTCGGGCCGGTCTGGCGCGTCCGCATCGGCAAGCCGGCGGAGGCCTGACATGGGCACCGTCCGCGACCTGGACGTCCGCCCGATCCTGGCCAAGGGCGGCGATCCCTTCTCGGTGATCACCAAGACCGCGACCTCCCTCGCGCCGGGGGAGTCGCTCCACCTCGTCGCGCCCTTCGAGCCGGTGCCGCTCTACGCGGTGCTCCGCTCGATGGGCTTCGCCTCCCGCCACGAGCTCCGGGACGGCGCGCACCACGTCTGGTTCGAACGGGACGGCGCCGGCGGCCTGCCGGCGGCGAAGGAGACGGCCGCCGCCGCCCCGCTCCAGCCGCCCGTGGAGCTGGACGTCCGGGGCCTCGAACCCCCGGCGCCGATGATGACCATCCTCGAGAAGTTGGTGGAGCTGGGGCCCGGCGCCCAGCTCCTGGTCCGCCACCACCGGGAGCCGGTGCTGCTCTACGAAAAGCTCCAGCTCCGGGGCTACGCCGCGAGGGCGAAGAAGGTCTGCGACGGCGACTGGATCGTCCACATCGCCCCGGCCCACGTCTTCGCGGGAGAGCCGGCGTGATCCGCGCGTCCGTCGCCACCTCGCCCAAGTACCGGCTGGTCCACGCGCACTTCGCCGTGGGGCTCCTCGGGATGGTGGGCTTCGCCCTGGCGCTCGTGTTCCGGGCGCCGTGGTTCACGGGCCACCACTTCCAGGCGGCCACCCTGGGCCTCGCCCACCTCGTGGCGCTGGGCTGGCTCGTGCCGGTGGCGCTGGGCGCGCTCCTGCAGCTGGCGCCGGTGCTCTTCGAGGGCAAGACCGGGCCGGAGTGGCTGGGCTGGACCGCATTCGCACTCTACGTCGCGGGCGCGGCCGGGCTCATCGCCCACATGTTCGCCCTCGCCTTCGGGCCGGGGATGTTCGGTTCGGGCGTGCTGATCCTCCTCGCCTTTCTCCTCCACGCCGGGCTCCTCCTCGCCACCATGGTTCGCGGCCGGGCCTTCGGCCTCACCGGCGCCTTCGTCCTCTCCGCCGGGTTTCACCTGCTGGTGGCGGCCACCCTCGGCCTGGTCCTCGCCTGGAACCTCTGGAAGCCCTTCCTGCCCAAGAACCACCTGGTGGTGCTCTCCGGCCACGCCCATGCCGCCGGCCTGGGCTTCTTCGGGCTCCTGGTGATGGGCGTGGGCGACCGGCTCCTCGAGATGTTTCTGGTGTCCCACGGCGCCAGCCGGAAGCCTGCCTGGCTTGCACTTTTCGCCACCAACGCCGGGGTGCTGGCGCTCACCGTCTCGTATACCTTCGGCCCCTGGCCCGGCCTCACCTTCGCCGGCGCCATCCTCGCCGCCACCGGGGTCTGCGCGTTTCTGGTGCGGGTGGCGGCGATCGTCGAGAAGCGGATCCGGAAGCGCCTCGATGTGTCGATGCGTCACACCGCGGCCTCCTTCGCCTACCTGGGCGTGGCGGCGTTCGGCGGCGCCAGCCTGGCGCTCTTCGACCTTCCCTACGCCGTGGCCGAGAGGCTCACCAACGCCTACGGGCTCGTCGCCCTGGTGGGCTTCCTGGGCACCCTGATCATCGGCCAGCTCGGCAAGATCCTGCCCTTCCTGGTGTGGCTCCACCGCTTCGAGCCACTCGCCGGGCTGAAGAAGATCCCCCTCGCCTCCGACCTCCTCCCGGAGAAGGCGCAGCGCCTCTCGTTCTGGGCGCTCAACGCCGGCGTGCCGGTGCTCGCCCTGGGAGTGGCGGTCGATCTCGTCGCGGTGCGGGTCGCCGGCGCGTTGCTGTTCGCCGCCGGCGTCCTCCTCGCCGCCCGCAACCTCGCCGTCGTCTGCAGGAGCCAGCCGTGATCGGAATCCCGCTGCAGGAGGCGTTCGACGACGCCCTCCGCGAATGCTACGACCCGGAGACCGGCATCCCGGTCACCGACATGGGCCTCGTCTACGGCGTCGACTGGGCGGAGGCGGACCGGAGGGTCACCGTCACCATGACCCTCACCACCCCGGCCTGCCCGATGGGCGACGCCATCCAACACATCGTCGAGCGGCGGCTGTCGCTGGTTCCCGGCGTGGCCGAGGTCGACGTGCGACTGGTGTTCGATCCCCCGTGGACGCCGGCCCGGATCACCAAGGAGGGCCGCATGGCCCTGGGGATCGACGAGGAGGACCTGTGATGGGCGCGATCGCCGACTACCTGGAAGCGGATCACGACCGGCTCGACCAGGCGCTCGCCAAGGCCACGGCCACGCCGGGCACCATCGATCTCGAGGCGTTCTCCCGCTTCCGCGAGGGGCTCCTCCGCCACATCGGGATGGAGGAGAAGGCGCTCTTCCCCGCCTACAAGGCGGCCCGCGGCGAGCCGGTGCCGGAATTTGCCCGGCTCCGGGCCGACCACGCCCGGCTCACCGCCCTCCTCGTCCCCACCCCCACCCCCGCGATCGTCGCGGAGATCCGCGCCGTGCTCGGGCCCCACAACCTCGTCGAGGAGGAACCCGGCGGCGTCTACGCGGCGTGCGAGGCGGCGCTCGGCGACGGCGTCGGCGAACTCCTGGTGAAGCTCCGGGAGACGCGGCCGCCGCCGATCCGGCCCTACTACGACGTCCGCCGGCCGGTGATCCTGACCGACTTCGAGGATGAGCGGGGCTGAAGTCCTCTGGCACGCCGCCGTCCTTCCTTGACCGTCTCCTCGAGGGACGACTGAACACCGGCTCCACGCAAAGGCCGACCGGCAGTGTCCGCCAGCAAACACGGGTCGAACAGGAAACGTCGGCTCGTTCGGTTTCTCAACGACAGCCGCAACCGACACTGCATGCTACCGCGATGCTCACAATCCAGCGAGGGACTCTGCCCGTTACGCTTCTGACTTGCTCTCTGGTCGCAGTCCTCGCCCATTCCGCTCGAGCTGCCGGCCCGGAGGAGGTTCCGCGGGATCCGGACATGGTCGATGACCCCTCCCTGATCTCGCCGCCGGTCATCGAAGAGCCGATCTACCCCTGCGCGGACCATGTTGTGCTGACCAACTTGGTGGAAGGCGCTAGGTTGCGGGTTCCGGACTATGTCGATCACCGATTCCGGG
>JAEZJH010000354.1 GCA_023436385.1 Pseudomonadota bacterium | reverse complement strand
GGGCGAACAGCGCCGCGAAGGGCAGGAGGCCTGCGGCCGACTCCTCGCCGGCGGCGGAGCACCCGCTGAGCGTCTTCGTCTTGGTGAGGGTCACGGGGGGCACCGGATCGGGAAGGACTTCGATGGCGATGGCAGCGAGGCCGCTGCCGCCCTGCGAGTCGGAGAGGCGGACGGCGAGCTGGTGGACGCCGGGGGCCGCGTCGACGGAGACCACGCCGGAGATCCGACCGTCGGCGGCCAGCTCGAGGCCCTGGGGCAGGGTCCCCCGGGCGAGCTCGAAGGTGACCGGGATCGGCGAGCTGGCCTGGAGCTGGGCCTCGTAGGCGACGCCGCGCTCCGCCACCGGGAGGGTCCGGGTGGAGAGCCGCAAGTTGTTGCAGTAGACCGTCAACGAGAGCCGCCGGGTATCGGAGAGGCCGCTCACCGCGTCGGTGACGGTGACGCCGACGAGGAAGGTGCCGCACGTCGCCGGGATGCCGCTGAAGCAGCCGGCGTTGTCCCGTTCCGCGAACTGGACGCCGGCCGGCGCGCTCGAGGAATCGAACGACCAGTCGTACTGGCCCGAGCCGCCCTCCGCGGCGAGGCAGCTGTTCAGCTCGCGGCCGATGTCGCCGCCGGCGATCTCCTGGGACCGGATGCGGATGCCGTTGGCCGGGTAGACGCCCAGCCGGTACTCCTGGGCGACGCGGGTGCCGTTGGCGTCGGTGACTTCGCAGGAGAAGGTGACCGGGGTCGCGACCACCGCGCTCCTGCCGAAGAGGAAGCCGTTCTGGAGGGTGAGCCAGGAGGGCTTCCCCGGGCAGTCCCAGGCGTAGGGCGGGAGGCCGCCCGTGGCGCCGAGGAGCACGCGGTAATCGACGTTCTGGAACGCCGGGGGCAGCTCGGCGAGGGTGATCGCCAGGGGCCCGCGGGCCTCGAGGACGTCGAGGGCGAAGAGCCGGGCGGCGGCATTGCCACCGGAAGCCACCTGGGCCTGGAACAGGTAGGTGCCCACCTCGAGCGGCGTGCCGTGGAGGAGGCCGTCCGCCTCGAGCCGGAAGCCCGGGGGCAGCGCGCCCTCGGCGAGGCTCCAGCTGTAGGCGCCTTCCCCGCCGGCGGCGAGGAGCTGGACGGCGTAGTTGACGCCGACCGTGGCGCTCTGGAGGCTCGGGGTGGCGATCCGGAGCGAGGCGTCGACCACCGTCACCTTGGCCGACATCGCGGTGTTGTTGTCCTCGAGGAGCTCGAGCACCAGATCGTTCGGATCGAGGATGATGCCCAGGTAGTACTCCCCGGGGACCATGCCCGCCGGCAGCCGGACGTAGTCGGTGCCGATCGAATCGCTCCGGGCCTCGATGATCGCGTCGCCCATCGGCCCGACGCCCTCGATCGAGAGGGCCAGGTCGTTCACCGAGATGGTGTCGTTGGCGCTCAGGACGTAGCGGTAGCCGTAGACGCCGCCGACGGCGCCCTGGTTGTGCACGCGGCGGAAGACCGGGACGACCTCGCCGGAAGCGAGCTCCGGGAGCGTGCGGACCTCCACCGGCGCGAAGTCGGGCTTCCGCGTCCAGCAGAAGGTCTTGTCCTGCATCGCCTTCTTGTTCTCGTTGCCCTCGGTGATCTCCGCCACCTCGTCGGTCCAGTCGGCGATCACGCTGAAGAACATGTTGCCGTCGGCGAACTCCGTGTTCATGCGGGTGTCGAAGGTCGGCAGGTTCGCGGTGGTCTGGACCACCTTGCAGGAGTTCCCCGGGACCACCATCTGGCAGCTCTTGCCGGGAATGGCGAAGCTCGGCTCGCACTGCAGGCCGCCCTCGCCGCAGTCGGCATCGGCGACGCAGGGCGCATGGCAGATGCCTTCGACGCAGGTCGGGGCGCCGCCGCCGAGATCGACGCACTCGGCCGAGGTGCTGCAGGCCTGCGGCATCGACAGGATCATCGTGTCGTTGAGGGTGGCGACCGAGTTGACGTCGAGGAAGAAGGCCAGGCCGAAGCTGCGGGCCTCGACGGGGCCGTCGTTGCAGACCTCGGCGCTCAGGGTGGCCGGATCGCCGAAGAAGCAGCCGTAGGGGTGCTCGGCGCCGATCTGGTTAATCCGGAGGTCCGGCCGGGAGATCACCGCGCACTGCTTCGGGAGGTCGCCCTGCCAGGCGCACGAGGAGTAGCCGTTGTTGGTCTCGTTGAGCTCGGGGACCGCGTCGGCCGCGTCGACCACCAGCAGGGCGCAGTAGGAGTTCCCCTGGGTGTCGGGCCGGATCGGCACCTCCACCGTCTGCTCCCAGACGCCGCCGCCCTCGAGCGAGAAGCTGCCCTCGTACGAGAGGACGTCGTCCTTGCTGTTGAGGGCGTTGCAGTCCCGGAGCCAGATCTGGATGCCGAACTCCGCGGTGGGATCGGAGCCGCGGTTCTCCACCCGGACCGGCACCTGCATGCTGCCGCCGGACTCGGCGCTGGCCGGCATGGTCAGCGAGCCGACCAGGTCGGCGCCGACCGCGAAGGGCTCCGAGCAGTAGTCGTTGTTGGCCTCGCTGGCCTCGATCACCGCGCCGTCGGGCTGGGCCGCGCTGACCGGATCGAGGTAGACGCAGAGGCGGTAGTAGCCGGGCTCGAGGGTGGCGGTGCAGGTGTCGCTGAACGAGGCCACGCTGGCTCCGGGGATCGATTCCGGAGTGGGGTGGGCGCAGCCCAGCGGCAGGTCCGAGTCGTCGAGGACGTCGTCCACCGAGACGTAGTACTCCCAGGTGGCGCCGTTCGCCGCGGTCAGACCGCCGTTTTCGATGGTGTTGCGGATGTCGAAGGTGATCGTGCCGTAGCCGGAGAGGCCGACGATCTCGAGGCCGACGGCGCCGGTGGCGGAGTCGGTACCGAGCTGGAGGTCCGGGGCATTGGGACGGCCGTACTGGATCACCTTGTGGGCCGGGAAGCTGGCGGCGGCGCAGGAACCGGTGCAGGCCGGCGTGAGGACGGGCATCACGCCCGCGGTGCCGCCGGGGGTCACCAGGGTCCACCCGCCGGTGCTGGAGTTCAGCCG
>JAEZJH010000343.1 GCA_023436385.1 Pseudomonadota bacterium | reverse complement strand
CTTCCACGTGGCCGCCGATCGCAGCGTGACCGCCAACGGCGTGGTCGCGGGACCCGAGGCGTTCGACGGCTTCGGCGCCTGCGTCGCCCCGGCCGGCGATCTCGACGGCGACGACCTCCACGACCTGGCGATCGGCGCTCCCTTCGCCGACGGCACGGCCTCCGCGGCTGGCCGCGTCCACCTCTTCCGCTAGGAGTTCGACGTGCGCCTCCGCTCGTTCGCACTGCTTGCCGTCCTGGCCCTGCCGCTATTCGCCGGCGCCGAGACGGAGACCTTCACCCCGCTCGATCTCCGCGACCCGGCACCGGCCCCGCCGGCCCTCGCGGAGGACGCCTTCTCGGTGGGGCTGCGGGTCGACCTCCTCGTCCCCACCAGCCAGGTCGACTCGACCGGTGCGATCAACCTCGAGCTCCGGTACCGGCTCCCCTTCCACGAGCGGCGCCTGGCGCTGGCCGCCGACGCCGGCTGGTATCCGCTCGGCGGCGAGGGGAAGAGCGTCGATCCGCAGCTCGGGACCTACGCCTTCGACTGGCGGGTCGACTCCCTGCCGCTCCACTTCGGCCTCGAGTACCTGCCGCCGCTGCCGCTCGAGCTGCCGTCGTTCCTCGCCGGGCTGCGGCCCTACGGCGAGGCCGGCTTCGCCCTCGCCTTCCTCTGGTCGAACGCCAGCTACCGGAACGCGGAGGGCGAGACCTTCATCCGCGACCACCTGCAGGAGGACACCGCGATCGGCTGGTACGCCGGCGCCGGCGCCCTCTACCGGCTCGGCCCCGGCGACCTGGTCGCCGGCTACCGGTACGACGGCCTGAAGACCGACATGGAGCTCCCGGTGTGGAACCCGGAGAGCGGGGACGTGGGCGGAAGCCACGTCCAGGCCGGCTATCGCCTCGTCTTCTGATGTCTCTAGTTTCCTCGGGGGAGGACACCCGGATGTTTCGCAAGCCCTTGCACGTCGCGGCCGCCATCGCGCTCTTCGGCGCCGCCTGCTCCGATCAGGAGTTCACGGTCAACCTCGACCAGCCGCTCCGGGTCGTCGCCCTCGAGCCGGCCGGCGAGGCCGCCGGGGTGCGGATCGACGCCGCCGCGGTCGCCACCTTCTCCGAGGAGGTCCAGCCGGCGACGGTGACCGCCGAGACCTTCCTCCTCGAGACGGAGGACGGCGTCCGGGTCGACGCCGAGGTCGCCTACGACGAGGCGCAACTGGCCGCGACCCTAAGGCCCCGGGCGCCCCTCGCCTACTCCGCCCGGTACCGGCTGGTGCTCACCACCGGGATCGAGCGGGTCCGGTCGCCCCACGGGACCCTGCCCACGGAGGTCCGCTCGCTCTTCACCGTCGAGCACCCGCCGGCGTTCCGCCTGGTGGGGATGGAGCCGGCGCCGGGGAACCGGGCGGCGCCGATCGACGCAACCGTGGTCGCCACCTTCTCTGAGGAGCTGGATCCGGCCACGGTCACCGCCGACTCCTTCCGCGTCGAGGACGCGGTCACCGGCGCGGCGATCGCCGGGGAACGGGCGGTGGAGGGGGCGGTCCTGACCTTCGTGCCCGCCACGCCGCTGGGCCACTCCCGCACGGTGCGGGTGACCTTCGGCGAGGCCCTGGCCTCGACCCGGGCCACGGAGGAGGGCGGCCACCTCGAGCACGACCTCACGGTGACCTTCCACACCGAGGACCCGCCGGCGCTCCGGGTGATCTCCCTCGAGCCCGGTGCCGGCGTCGACGACTTCGTCCGGGACGGCCTCTTCACCGTGCTCTTCTCCGAGGCGATCGACCCGGCCTCCGCCACGCCGGAGACGGTGCGCTTCGAGGATGTCACCGATCCGCTCGCGCCGGTGACCCTGGCGCCGGAGGACGCATACCTGGCCTTCTCCGAGGGGAACGCCCGGATCACCTTCGATCCGGAGGGGCTCCTGGGCTACACCCGCACCATCCGCGTCACCCTCGCCGGCGCGGCCGACGGCGCGGGCCCGGTGCTCCGCTCCGCCCGCGCCACCGGCGCCGGCGGTTGGCTCCCGGCGCCGGTGGTCTACACGGCAAAGACCGTCGACCCGCCGGACCTCACCATCGTCCAGGCGATCCCCGGGCCGGGCACGGTGGGCGCGCCGATCGACACGGAGATCGCCGTCACCTTCTCCGAGCCGATCGTCGACTTCACCGCCGATCCCGCCGGCCACGCGCTGGTGGAGAACGTCGCCGATCCCGGCGCGCCCTTCGCGGTGCCGGGCGCGTGGTCGAGCCCCACGGGCGGGGAGACGGTGACCTTCACGCCGCTCGCGCCGCTGGCCTACGGCACCGTGTACCGCGTCACCCTCACCGAGCGAATCCGGAGCCTCCGGGCCACCGACGAGGGCGGCTTCGTGCTCGGGCCGATCGAGTGGACGTTCCGCACCGAGCCGCCGCCGGCCCTGACGCTGGTAGCCCACGTGCCCTCCGCCGACGCGATCGGGGTGAACCGGCTCACCGCCGCCGGCACGCCGCAGCCGATCCTCCTCCACTTCTCCGAGGCGGTGGACTCGACCACGGTGGCCGGCCACGTTCGTCTCGCCGATCACGCCGGGCTGCCGGTGCCGGGCAACGTCAGCGCGAACGGCGACACGGTGACCTTCGAGCCGGCGCTTCCCCTCGCCTACTCGGCCCGGTACCTGGTCACCGTCGATCCGGACCTCGCCAGCGTGCGCGGCGGGCTGCTCGGCCGCGAGGTCTCCATCGCCTTCGACACCCTCGATCCGCCGCCGCTCCGGCTCACCGCCACCATCCCCTCGGGTGGCGCGGAGAACGTGGCCCGGACCCGGACGATCGTCCTCACCTTCTCCGAGGGCGTGGACCAGGACGCGGTGCTCGCCCCCGGCGCGGTGGAGGTCTTCGACGTCCAAAGCGGCGCCCCGGTCCCCGGCACCCTCTCCTTCGGCGATCTCCCCGACGCGCCGACGCGCCTCGACCTCGTCGGCGACGACGTCACCGTCACCTTTACGCCGGCACCGCTCGACCCGGCCTGGCCCGACGTTCGCTGGCCGTACAGCCGCCGCTTCGGCGTGCGCCTCGCCGCGACGATCGGCAGCGATCGCGCCACCGACGGGAGCGCCAACCCCGCCGGCCACCGGGGCGGCTGGCTCGACGGCGGCGCGGAGTTCGCCTTCCGGATCGTCGATCCGCCGGCGCTCCTGGTCGGCGATCGGATCCCCGGCGCCGGGGCGCAGGGCGTGGCCCGGGAGCAGGCCCTGGAGCTGACCTTCACCGAGGGCGTCGCCCAGGACTCCGTGATCCTCTTCGACGGCGCCAACGCCGCCGCCGCGACGCTCTGGATCGTCGACCCGGCCACCGGCGCGCCGCTCCCCGGCACCCTCGCCTTCGTCCCGGCCGCCGACGCCGCGGTCTCTATCCAAAAGCATATTGA
>JAEZJH010000334.1 GCA_023436385.1 Pseudomonadota bacterium | reverse complement strand
GGGCCGGCCCTGGAAGGTGTCGACCTTGCCGTCGACCTGGACAATGTCGTTCGCCTCGAACTTGGCGCCCTGCTCGTCGACGTTGGTCCAGACGCGGGCGTCCAGCGAACCGGTCTTGTCGTGCAGGGTGAGCTTGAGAAACGGCTTTTCGTTCTTGCCGACGAGCTGCTGCTTCCTGGCCACCAGGAAGAGGCCCGTGGCGCGCTGGCCGACCTGGACGTCCTTGACCCAGAGCTTCTCCACGTTCCACCCGTGCCGGCCCGGAGGGCCGCGGTTGTCCTGGCCCGCGATGGGCCGGCGAAAGGGGCAGAACGGTAGCACATCCGTAGCGCGCACGCGCCTCGCGCGATCGGGATCGTGCGTCCGAACCGGCGGCCGGCCAGGTGGCTAACGGCCGTAGGTGGCGGTGAGGCTCGCCTCGGCGATCACCCGGCCGGCGATGGCGGCGTCGAAGTTGGGCCGTCGGGCGGTGGCCGGGAGCTTCGGCGCGAAGTCGAGGGCGAAGAGCCGGAACCGGTAGCGGTGCGGGGGACCGGCAGGCGGAGAGGGCGGGCCCCAGCCCACCTCTCCGTAGTCATTGGTCAGGGCCTGGGCCCCGGCCACGTCGGAGGGGTCGGCGCCGCGCCCCTCCACCAGATCGCCCGCCGCCGGACGGAGCGAGACGATCATCCAGTGGGTGAAGTTCCCGCTCGGCGCATCGGGGTCCTCGACGAGGAGCGCGAGGCTTCGCGTCCCCTCGGGCGGGCGGCCCCAGGCCAGCGCCGGCGACAACTCGTCGCCAGCGGCGGCGAAGCGCACGGGCAGGGTGCCGCCGTCCGCAAAGGACTCCGCCCGCAGCTCGAACGAGAGCAAGTCGCGGGCCCAATCGGGTCGCTCCTCGGCCTCGGTTTCGAACGGGCTGCCCCCGAGATCCTGGTCCATGGGCGCCTCCTCGTCGGAGATGGTGCGAACGGCGGCGCCCGCAGCGAACCCCGTGCGCGGGGGAAAAGCGCGGCCGGGGGGAGCCCCGAGGTCCGTCGGTCAGCCCCAGACCATGCCGTAGAGCAGCACGCCGAACGTGCCCAGGGTGACCGCGTAGACGATCCACTTGAACTGGACGCGGTCGACGCGGTCGGCCCGGATCATCGCGGCGTACTCGGGGATGTCGCGCATCTTGCGCCAGCGCGTGCTCCCTTCCCGCCGGATCTCGTCGTCCGGGGAGAGGAACTGCTGGCGGAAGAGCATCACCAGCGCCGTGCCCGAGGGGACGACCAGCTCCTCGTCGTTCGTCCCGGTGCGGATGTAGTACTTCATCGACTCCCCTGGAGGTTCGGTGGCGACGCCGGCCCGACGGGTCGATCCCCGATCACGCGCACTCCGTCGCGATGGCCTCGGCCACCCGGAGGCCGTCCACGGCGGCGGAGACGATGCCGCCAGCGTACCCCGCGCCCTCTCCGCAAGGATACAGGCCCGGGGCCCCGGTCGCCTGGTAGTCCGCCCCCCGGACGATCCGCAGGGGAGCGCTCGTCCGGGATTCGAGGGCGATCAGGGTCGCCTCTTCGGTGACGTAGCCGCGCATCTTCCGGTCGAAGGCCCGGAGGGCGGCCCGCAGGGCGGCCGTCAGGTGCTCCGGCAGGAGCAGGGAGAGATCGGCGTGGGTGAGGCCGGGCCGGTAGGTGGTGCGGCCGGGCGGGGTGCCCAACCGGCCCGCGAGGTAGTCGGTGAGCCGCTGGGCCGGGGCCAGGTAGCCGCCGCCGCCCAGCTCGAAGGCGGCCTTCTCCCACTTTCGCTGGAAGGAGATCCCGGAGAGCGGATGCCGCCCGTGGCCGTCCCGCTCGAAGTCCTCGAGGGTCACCGCCACCACGATCCCGGAGTTGGCGAACGGCGAGGAGCGGTGCGAGTTGCTCATCCCGTTGACGCACAGGAGGCCCTCCTCCGTGGGCGTCGGCACCACCACGCCGCCGGGACACATGCAGAACGAATAGACGCCCCGGGGCCGGCCCTCGCAGGACGGATTCTCCGCCAGGCGGTAGTCCGCCGCCGGGAGCTTCGGATGGCCGGCGGCCTTGCCGTACTGGATCCGATCGATGAGCTTCTGCGGGTGCTCGGCCCGGAAGCCCACGGCGAAGGGCTTCGCCTCGAGCACGTAGCCCTGCTCGTGGAAGCGCTCGTAGAGGTCCCGGGCGGAGTTGCCGGGGGCGAGGATCACCCGGTCGCTCGCCAACTCGGTCCCGTCGGCCAGGCGAACCCCGGCGACCTTCCCGCGAAGGTCACGGAGCACGTCGACCACCCGCGACTCGAAGCGGACCTCGCAGCCGTTCTCCGCGAGGTGCCGGTTCAGGTTGGCGACCGCGGCGGGGAGGAGGTCCGAGCCGATGTGGGGCTTGGCGTCGACGAGGATGCCGCCGGGGGCGCCGAAGCGGGCGAAGGTCTCGATCACCTTGCGGACGGACGGGTGGGTGATCCGCGTGGTGAGCTTGCCGTCGGTGTAGGCGCCGGCGCCGCCCTCCCCGAAGTTCATGTTCGACTCGGGATCGAGCTTGCCCTCTCGGCCGAGGACGGCGACGTCGCGTCGGCGCGGCCCGATGGCCTTGCCGCGCTCGAGGACGAGCGAGGGGATCCCGCGCTCGAGGAGGCCCAGGGCGGCGAAGAGGCCGGCGGGCCCGGTCCCCACCACGATCGGCGGGCGCGCGGGCCGGCGGGACGGGCGGGGCGGCGGTTCGTCGACGGGCGCCGGCTGCACGTCCCCGCCGAAGCGGACGGAGGCGTCGTCGGGCACCTCCACGTCGACCACGTAGAGGAACCGCGGGTGGCCCTTGCGACGGCAGTCGAGGGAGCGCCGGACCACGGAGGGCGGAGGGAGCCGCTCCGGCGTGAGGCCGACGAGGACGGCGGCCCGCTCGTGGAGCAGGCCCTCGTCCTCGTCGAGCCAGAGATGGAGGTTGGAGATCCGAACGCGCATGACCTGCCCTGAACAACGAGGAGCGGGCGTTATATCCGACGCGCGTCGGGATCGGGCCGGCTTTGGTCGAGTGACCGAACCCGGCCACGGCTACCCGCGGCCGCCGCTACCCCGGGCCCCGGGGTGCCGCCACGGCCCCCGGCCCCGGGGCCGAGAGGCTGTCGAGGCCGGTGATCGCCGCGATCAGAGGCCGCCGACTCCGGCCTTGGGTAGGCGCGCCGCGCGCAGGTCCTCGGTGACCATGTCGAGGAGTTCGGTCGAGGCCGCGAGGATCTGGTTGTGGTCGAAGCCGCCGCTGCGGAGCTCCGCGTAGAACGAGCGGGCCAGTACGCGCGCGCGCTTCGCGTCGGGAATCCCCCCGGGAAACGTCTGCCCCTGTGCCTCGATCGCCTTCTCCGGAACCATGGTCGCTCCTTTCAAGTCGCCGGACGCCGCCCCGATGCTCCACCCCGGGATCACGTCCCCCCAGGTTGGCCCCAGCGGTACCGGGCGGGGAAGCAACCGCCGCGCCACGCGCCGGGGGCCCTGCGGATCGCGTCCGATGCCGGCAAGGGGGCCAGGGTGCGCTCGGGGGCCCCTCGAGGGCGCGCGAGTCCGTTCGCACCGCGCCGCGTCGAGTGGCAGGCGGGAGGCGAAGGGTCGTTCGCACCGCGGGAAGGGGGCGCGTGCGCTCGCTCGCGGGACGGGCGTTCGGTGCCGGACCGCACCCCTGCCGCTGGGCTGTAATTGGTGTTCCAACCCGGGCAGGACGGTCGCCCGGACGCCCGCATAACGCTTGACCACGGAAGATGCGGCCCCCTATGTACCGCCGGAGACGAGTCCCGGCCGCCGCGGAGGCGCCGGGCGGGGTTTTTCCGGCCGGTCGTGCCGGCGAAAGGGAGAGAGCCGAGACATGCGGTTTGCCATCAACGGGTTCGGTCGGATCGGGCGCTGCGTCTTCCGGGCGGTGGCCGAGCGTGGGGAGAAGGACGTCGAGATCGTCGGCATCAACGACCTCGACTCTCCGGCGACGCTGGCCCACCTCCTGAAGTACGACTCCGTGCACGGTCGCTTCGCCGGGGACGTGAAGGCCACCGAGAAGGCGATCATCGTCAATGGTCGCGAGATCCCGGTGACCGCGATCAAGGAGCCGGAGAAGCTCCCCTGGAAGGATCTCGGCGTCGATGTCGTCTTCGAGAGCACCGGCCGCTTTGCCGACCGGGAGGGCGCAGGGAAGCACCTCGCCGCCGGCGCGAAGAAGGTGCTGATCTCGGCGCCCGCCAAGCAGCCCGACATCACCATCTGCATCGGGATCAACCAGGACCAGTACGATCCCGCCAAGCACCACATCATCTCCAACGCCTCGTGCACCACCAACTGCCTGGCGCCGGTGGCCAAGGTCCTCAACGACAACTGGGGGATCGAGCGGGGCCTGATGACCACGGTCCACGCCTACACCAACGACCAGCGGATCCTCGACCTGCCGCACAAGGATCTGCGGCGGGCCCGGGCGGCGGCGGTGTCGATGATCCCCACCACCACCGGCGCGGCCAAGGCGGTGGCGGAGGTGATCCCGGCGCTGAAGGGGAAGCTCACCGGCTACGCGATGCGGGTCCCCACGCCGAACGTCTCCGTGGTCGACCTCACCGTCAACCTCGCCAAGAAGGCCACCGCCGCGGAGATCAACGCGGCGATGAAGGCGGCCGCCGAGGGCCCGATGCACGGCGTCCTCAACTACAGCGAGGAGCCCGCGGTCTCCATCGACTACAACCACACTCCGTGGTCGTCGTCGTTCGACGCCCTCTCGACGCTGGTCATCGACGACATGGTCAAGGTGCTCGCCTGGTACGACAACGAGTGGGGCTACTCGAACCGCCTCCTCGACCTGGGCAAGCTCGTCGCGACCAAGAAGTAGACCGACCGAGAGCACCACTCCCTCCGCCGCGCGTCCCGTGCGCGCGGCGGAGCCATTTCCGGGGTAAGCCATGGCGATCCGAACGCTGGACGAGCTGTCGCTGGCCGGCAAGCGCACCTTCATCCGCGTCGACTTCAACGTCCCCCTGGACGGCGGCAAGGTCGGGGACGACACCCGCATCCGCGCGGCGCTCCCGACGGTGCGCCACGCGATCTCCCAGGGCGCGAAGGTGATCCTCGCCTCCCACCTGGGCCGGCCCAAGGGCGGGCCCGATCCCAAGTACTCGCTGCTTCCGGTGGGCGAGCGGCTCCGCGAGCTCCTGGGGCGCGACGTCGAGGTGATCGTCGCCGACGACGCGGTAGGCGAGGGCGTGAAGAAGGTGGTCCGAGATCTCCAGCCGGGACAGGTCCTGCTCCTCGAGAACATCCGGTTCCACCCGGAGGAGGAGAAGAACGACGAGGCCTTCGCCCGGGAGCTGGCGGAGAACGCCGACGTCTGGGTGAACGACGCCTTCGGCACCGCCCACCGGGCCCACGCCTCGACCGCCGGGATGGCCAAGTTCGTCAAGGAGCGGGCCGCCGGGTTCCTGATGAAGAAGGAGATCGAATTCCTGGGGCGGCTGATGGTCCGGCCGGAGCGGCCGTTCGTCGCCATCCTCGGCGGCGCCAAGGTCTCCGACAAGATCAAGGTGATCGAGAACCTGCTCCCCCGGGTGGACGCGCTCCTCGTCGGCGGGGCGATGGCCTACACCTTCATGGCCGCCCAGGGTGTCTCGGTGGGCCGGAGCCGGGTGGAGGCCGACAAGGTCGACCTCGCCTCCCGCCTCCTCGAGGCGGCGCAGGCGAAGGGCGTGAAGCTCCTCCTCCCCATCGACCACTGGGCGTCGAAGGACCTCGAGGGCGAGAAGGTCGAGGTGAAGGAGAAGGCGATCCCCGCCGACCTGATGGGCCTCGACATCGGGCCGAAGACGCAGGCGCTCTTCACGGAGCAGATCCGGTTCGCGAAGACGGTGTTCTGGAACGGGCCGATGGGCCTCTTCGAGAACCCGAAGTACGCCGACGGCACCAAGGCGATCGCCCGGGCGATGGCCGGGGCCGAGGCGACCACGGTGGTGGGCGGCGGCGACAGCGCCGCGGCGGTGGAGCAGATGGGGTTCGCCG
>JAEZJH010000281.1 GCA_023436385.1 Pseudomonadota bacterium | reverse complement strand
GGCGCGAGGAGCCGCCGCAGCCCGGGGCCGGGGGGCGCCGCGCGGACCCGGGCCCGGAGCCGGTCGAGGACGACGGCGGCGGCCAGGGCCGCGGCGCCGGAGGCGAGCAGCACGGCGAGGAGCGTGGCGAGGGATGCCTCCATCGAGACCTCCGGAACGGCGGCGTTCACGCCGCCCGAGCGGCGACCACTGCCTCGACAACCGGAGCGGGAGCGCAGTGGTGGGCGCCCGCCCCAAGGCTTCGTTGCGGTCAGACGTCGATCCGGACGATCCGCCGGATCAGCACCAGGCCCAGGCACTCGAGGAGACCGACCAGCCCGACGAGTCCCCAGCCGAACGGGTGACGCAGCATCGGCCCGACCAGGTCCGGCCGGAGCCAGTCGAGGACCGCGCCCAAAAGCAGCGGCATGGCGGCGACGATCCAGCCCTGGAGCCGCCCCTGGGCGGTGAGGGCCTCGATCTTTCCCTCGAGGCGGAAGCGCTCCCGGGCGGTGGTGGCCAGGGTGTCGTAGACCTCCGCGAGGTTCCCGCCCAGCTGCCGGGCGATGCCGGTGGCCACCACCACCAGCTCCAGGTCCGGCGAGCCGACGCGCTTCGCCAGCGCGCCCAGCGCCTCGTCCGGCGGGACGCCCAGCCGGACCTCCTTGGCGAAGAGCGAGAGCTCCCGGCCGAGCGGCTCGGGGGCGTCGCGGATCACCTGATCGACCGCCTGGTTGAAGGTGAGCCCGGCCCGAAGCGCGCCGGAAATCGCCCCCAGCGCCGGAACCAACTGGGCGTCGAACCGCCGCACCCAGCGCCGCCGGTAGACCCGGGCTCCCACGGTGGGCGCGCCCAGGGCGAGGGCTCCGCAGAGCACCGCGGCGGCGGGTCCCACCAGGAGGAAGCCCGCGGCCGCGGCGGGGAGCACGGCGCTTCCCCCGAGGAGGAGGAGCGAGCGCCGATCGATCAAGCGCAGGGCCTCCCGGGGATCGGCGAGGGCGCGGGCGTAGCGCTCCCGGTACTGCCCGACGGCGGCGGCGCCGATCACCAGGCCCTGCCAGGCGAAGACGAACACCGATCCGGCGACGAGGACGATGGCGGCGAAGGCGAGCACGGGGTTCTCCTCCGGCTACGGGGTGGCCCAACCCGTCGGCTCGCGGGTCTCGCCGACGCCGCGGATGACCTGGATCGTCCGGCGCCGGACCCGCTCCAACTCGCCGGTCCGCTCCCCGGCGAGGAGCGTCGCCGGCGTGGTGGCCGGGCGATCGCGGACCTCGAGATCGTCGGGGTGGCGGAGCACCAGGTGCAGGGATCCCAGCTCCCGGGCCAGGACCAAGAGCTCCGCCTCTTCCGGCAGGACCAGCAACGAGACGTGGGAGAACTCCTCGGCCACCGGCACCGCCGCCTGGCCGGTGGTGGCCCCGGTGGCGAGGACCAGCACGTTCTGAAGCACGGTGACCGTGGAGGGCTCGTGGGTGGTGGGGTCGCGCACGGTGGCGAGGACATCGACGTGGTCGTTCGGCCGAACGAAGCCGCCCACCGCCCCGGTATCGTCGACGGCGATGGTCACCGCCCGCCCCCGCGGCGCCACCACGTTGGCGAGCCGCTCGATCCCGCGGACCGTCTCGAAGTGGGTCCAGAGGAGCGGATCGCCGGCCTGCACCGGCACCAGGAGCCGCTGGCCCACCGCCTGGAGGGCGTGCTCGGGCCGGAGCACCGAGGTGGTGACGAACCGCTCCGGGATCTGCCGCCGGGCGATGTGCTCGCCCGCCAGGACCTCGCCGGCCCCGAGATCGGCGGAGGCCACCAGCACCTCGGCCAGCGCCCAGCCCTCCCGCACCTCCCGCTCCCGGGCCCGGATCGCCCCGAAGCCGATGCCGCCGGCGAGGAGCCCCAGGGCCGCCGCGAGCGCCAACGCCCGCTTCCCCCGGAGCCACGATCCCCCGGAACCCATCGCCACCAGCCGGTCCACCAACCTTCCGCCCCCGGCTCCGGCCGCCCTCTCCTCCCGATTCCCGGCGCTCATGGTCAGGGCAAGGGGAGGGAGAGAACGAAGTAGACCGACCGGTAGTAGCCGTCGAGGACGCCCAGCATCCGCGACAGGAGCGGCACCGCTCCGGGCGCCGCCAGGACCGCCGCCCCCAAAAGCCCGCTCGCCAGGATCGAGTACTCGACCGCCGCCGCGCCCCGCTCCCGCTCGCGCCGGCGCCATCCGTGCGTCCGTCCCATCGTCGCCTCCTCCGCGGCTTCCGACCGCAGCGAGCCGAGGCTACGGAGGGCGGCGATCCGGGCCCATCGGTCGACCGACCGATGCCGGAAGGGGCGAGGTCCGGCGGGTGGGTCGGATTGGCCCCTCCGGGTCCCTCGTGACCCACCCCGGTTCCCGTGGTTTCGGGCACTTGGTCCTGGCACGGGGCGTGATAGAGGGATCCCCCACCCCATCGAGGGCGCCTCGGGAGGTCAGATGGAGAACCAGCGCCGCAAGCTGCTGCTCGTCGACGACGAGGACTACGTCCGGAAGGCGCTTCGGCGCGCCCTCCGCCGGGAGCCGTACGACATCGAGGAGGCCGACGGACCGGGGGCGGCCCTGGCGCTCCTCGAGCGGCAGCCGATCGACCTGATCATCGCCGATCACCTGATGCCGGAGATGACCGGCCTCCAGCTCTTCCGCATCGCGCGGGACCGTTGGCCGGACACGCTCCGGATCATCCTCACCGGCCACGCCGACATGCAGACGGCGATCGACGCGATCAACCAGGGCGAAATCTACCGGTTCCTCACCAAGCCCTGGGACGACGTCGAGCTGAAGATCACCCTCTTCAACGCCTTCGAGCGCCTCGACCTCGAGCGCGAGAACCGGCGGCTCCTCGCCACGGTCCGCCAGCAGGCGGAGGTGCTCCAGCAGATCGAGAAGGAGCACCCGGGGATCTCCCGGGTCCGGCGTGACGAAGGCGGCGCCATCCTCCTCTCCGAGGAGGAGGTGGAAGCGGTGTTGGGCCGCGCGAAATGACCGGTCCCGGCGCGGTCGGCTCCGCCCGCGTGGCGGAGGCGATCGACCGGATCGCCCGGACGATCGCGGCGGGGCTCGAGCTCCCGGAGCTGTCCCGCAGCGTCGCCCGCGAGACCCGGGAGGCACTGGGGGCGGAGACGGTCGCGGTCTACCTGGTCGAGGGCGGCACCCTCCGGTGCACCGGGGCCGCCGGTCCCGTTGCGCCCGAGCTCGAGGGGAAGCGCACGCCCCTCTCCGCGGGCCTCGCGGGGGAGGCGGCGCGGACCGGCTTGTCGGCGC
>JAEZJH010000251.1 GCA_023436385.1 Pseudomonadota bacterium | reverse complement strand
GCCCGGCCTACACCTTGTACACCTTGAGCTACGCCCCGGGACCTTGCGACACTGGGAGTCCGCCGGGAGGACGCGATGAAGGAGATCCGCATCCGCGACATCATGGTCCGGGACGTGGTCACCCTCGACGAGGGCGAGAGCCTCCTCCTCGCCGACGACGTGATGCGGCTCGGCCGCATCCGCCATCTGCCGGTGGTCGCCGGCGGGGTGGTGGTGGGGCTGGTCACCCACCGCGACATCCTCCGGTCCAGCGTCTCCTCGCTGGTCGGCCTCTCCCGGAGCGAGGACGCGGAGATCAAGCGATCGATCCCCGTCCGGAAGGTGATGCGCCGGGAGGTCTGCACCATCGGCCCCGACGACACCGCGGCGGCCGGCTGCCGGACCATGCTGGACCGGAAGATCGGCTGCCTGCCCGTGGTGGAGCCGGACGGCAAGCTGGTCGGGATCGTCACCGAGGCCGACTTCCTGCAGCTCGTGCTCCGCTGCCTGGAGGAATGATTCGGGCAGAAGCGGCGCGCCGGCCGGGTTTCTGTTATCTACCCGGGTCCGGAGGCGCCGCCACGCATGAAGATCCTCCTCGTCGAGGACAACGAGGAACTGGCCCTGAGCCTGGCCGACGTGTTTCGCGACGAGGGCCACGAGGTGGCCCTGGCGCCGGATTGCGCCTCCGCGTTGCGGGCCGCGTCCGACGGCTTCGACCTGGCGATGATCGACGTGCGCCTCCCCGACGGCCCGGGCACGGCGCTCCTCCCCCGGCTGAAGCACGCCAGCCCCAAGGCCGAGGTGATCGTCACCACCGGCAACGCCGACCTGGAGTCGGCGATCGAGGCGGTGAAGGGCGGCGCCTTCTCCTACCTCACCAAGCCCGTCTCCGTGGACGAGCTGTTGGTCACCGCCTCCCGGGCCCTGGAGCGGGTCCAGCTCCGGCGCCACGCCTCGGAGCTGCGGGAGGCCCTCGAGGAGTCCGAGCGCCGCCACCGGGACATCATCGAGGGCGTCCAGGCGATGATCATCGCCCTCGACCGGGACCTCCGCATCCAGTTCGCCAACCAGGCGGTGGAGACGATCACCGGGTGGAGCCGCGACGAGCTCCTCGGCCGCGAGCACTTCGAGCTCTTCTCGCCTCCCCACGAGCGGGACGGGCGGCGCCTCCTCGCCCGGCAGGCCTTCCAGGGCCGGATCTCCGACTACGAGGTCAACTTCCTCTGCCGCGACGGCTCGCTCCGGCGGGTGCAGATGCGCTGGTCGAAGCAGCAGGGTGGCCAGGGCGACCTGATCTACGGGATGGGCCTCGACGTCACCCGGCAGCGGGACCTGGAGCGGAAGGCCCGGGTCTCGGAGAAGCTCGCCGCGGTGGGTACCCTGGCCGCTGGCCTCGCCCACGAGATCCGGAACCCCCTCAACGCCGCCGGGCTCCAGCTCGCCCTCCTCTCCCGCCGGATCGGCAAGCTCGCCGGCGCCGAACGCACCAGCCTCGAGGGTCCGCTGGGCCTGGTCCGGGCCGAGCTGTCCCGGCTCGACGGCCTCCTCGGCGACTTCCTCGCCTTCGCCCGGCCCCGGGACTACGTCCGCTTCCCGGTGGAGCTGTCGGCGCTGGTCGCCAACGTGGTGGCGCTCGAGCAGGTGGCGGCGCAGGAGGCCGGTCGCCGCCTCGAGGTCACCGTGGCCGACCACATCACCGTCGCCGGCGACGCGGACGCGCTCCAGCAGGTGCTGGTGAACCTCATCCACAACGCCCTCGAGGCGGCCCGGACCGGGGTCCGGGTCACCACCGCCCGCTCGAAGGGCCGGGCGGTGGTCACCGTCGAGGACGACGGGCCCGGGCTCCCCGGCGACATCCTCCCCCGGGCCTTCGAGCCCTTCTTCACCACCAAGCCCAAGGGGACGGGACTGGGCCTGGCGATCGTTCACACCATCGTCACCTCCCACGGCGGCGAGGTGACGCTCGAATCCGGCGCGTCCGGCGGAGCGGTGGCCCGGGTGGCCCTGCCGCTCTTCGAGGGGACGGCGGGTTAGACATAAATGGAGACACGATGACCACGGCTGTCGATACGGCGCTCCTCCGGAAGTACGACCGCGCCGGCCCGCGCTACACCAGCTACCCCACCGCGCCGGAGTGGACGGAGGCGTTCACCGCCGACGACCTCGCGGCCAAGCTCCGGGAGGCCGGCGCCGCCGGGAAGGAGCTCCCGCTCTCGCTCTACTTCCACCTCCCGTTCTGCCGCGAGATGTGCACCTACTGCGGCTGCAACGTGGTGATCTCCAACGACCGGGCGAAGCACGCCGAGTACGTCGAGGCGCTGCGCCGGGAGATCGATCTCGCCGCCGACCTCCTCGCCGGCCGCCGCGGGCTCCTCCAGCTCCACTACGGCGGCGGCACCCCCACCAGCCTCGACGAGCCGCTCCTCCTCCGGCTCTGGGAGAAGATCACCGAGCGCTTCGACGTGCTCCGGGACGCCGAGGTCGCCATCGAGATCGACCCGGTGGTCACCTCCCGGGAGCAGCTGGCGCTGCTCCGGGGGATGGGCTTCAACCGCGTCTCCATGGGCGTCCAGGACTTCACCCCCGAGGTGCAGCGGGCGGTGAACCGCGTGCAGTCGGTGGAGGAGACCGAGGCGCTGGTCTCGTACGCCCGGAAGCTCGGCTACACCGGGATCAACTTCGACCTGATCTACGGGCTCCCCTTCCAGAAGCTCGAGACGTTCGCGAAGACCATCGACGAGCTGATCCGGATCGGCCCGGACCGGGTGGCGATCTTCTCCTACGCCCACGTCCCGGAGGTCCGGACCCACCAGCGGAAGATCGACGCGGCCACCCTGCCGGTGGGGCCGGAGAAGTACGCGCTCTTCGTCCACGCTCGCGACCGGCTCCTGGCGAACGGCTACGTGGCCATCGGCATGGACCACTTCGCCCGGAAGGACGACGAGCTGGCCCTCGCCCAGGCGGAGCGGCGACTCTCCCGGAACTTCCAGGGCTACACCGTGCGGCCGGCGCCGGACATCGTCGCCTTCGGCGCCACCGGCATCTCCGACCTCCGGGCCGCCTACTCCCAGAACGTCCGGCCCCTGGGGAAGTACTACGCGGCGGTCAACGAGGGCCGGTTCGCGGTGGCCAAGGGAGCCCGGCTCTCGCCCGACGATCTCCTCCGCCGCGACGCGATCACCCGGATCATGTGCAACTTCCACCTCGACCTCCGGTCGCTGGGCGAGCGGCACGGGGTCGACGGTTCCGCCTACCTGGCCCAGACCCTGGAGCGGTTGCGGCCGATGGAGGCCGACGGGCTGGTCCGGCTCGGCGGCGACGAGATCGAGGTCACGGAGTTGGGCCGGACCTTCATCCGGAACATCGCCATGGAGTTCGACGCCTACCTCGAGCGGGCGGGCGAGAACCGGCCCGTCTACTCCCGGACGATCTGACATCGCGCCCCATTTGGGGTGCCCCGACCGCCCCGAACTGTACCGAACGGCGGCGGTGATCCGGATACGAACTGCCGCACATCTAACGTAATGGCGGAAGGGACGCTGCCACGGAGGGCACCGGAACCGTTG